>JAYVFV010000039.1:0-19379 GCA_043772885.1 Flavobacteriales bacterium | reverse complement strand
TGCGAATTTCGTTGCTTCCGATATAATTTGGAACGTCGATTTTTTCGTTCCACATTGTTTTATAAGCGGCTAAAACAGCGGCTTTTTCGGGCGAATTAGGAGCGTATGATTTTACGGGTTCGTTAACTGCTTTTGGAACGTGAAAGAAACCTTTAGGCATGATATGGATTATTAGAATGTTAGACTTTTTAGCTAATTAGATTCTTGCAAAGAATTTAATACGTGCAAAAGTACAAAGGTTTTTTTGAACTTTTGTTTGAAAGCGTTACAAAACTTTGTTAAGGTTATTTGGAATGTATTGTGTTCTAGCCCAGATGGAAGTGGAAAGCTTTTTTCTTGTTTTGGTTTTTTTCTAAACTGAAAAAGAGCGACAACAGGAGCTGCTTTTTTAGTTTAGAAAAAAACCAAAACAAGAAAAAAACTTGGAATGGACAGCTGGAGATTGCTTCGTTCCTCGCAATGACTGGCTCGCAATAACATTAATTCAACGCATACGGTGCGCTCAATCTAAAAGTGGGCACAATAACTTTGAATGATTTTGCAGTAGTGAAATTAATCATTGTAAAGAAGCCGTTCATGGCACCATAGGGAGAAGAAAGCAGGCAGCCCGAACTGTAAGTATGTGTTTCACCAGGTTTCAAAACGGGTTTTTTGCCAATTACGCCTTCGCCATCTACAATTTCGATGTCGTTTAAGGAATCGAAAATTTCCCAGTGGCGGGAGTTTAGTTGTACGGAATCTTTGCTGTGGTTTTCGATGGTAATCTCATACGTAAAGGCAAAATGTATCTTGTAGTTTTTGAAGTAAGTTCCTTCAAAACTAGTGATAACCGATATTTTGATGCCTCTTGTAATTTGAGTGACCATATTGCAACTTTTCTGTAAAAGTACAAAATTATAGAAAAGAGTTTACAATTAAAGTGTTACTATTTTATTAATTCGTGATATTGGTAGAACTGGCAACTCCTTTTCCGATAACTCTGTCGTAACGTTGGTTGTTTTCTCGGTAATAAACAATTGCAAAATAGTTATTTTCTGTTTGAAAGAAATTACCATCAATGGCGTTTTCATTGTCGATTTTCCCTGATGCATTAACGATTAAATAGTTGTAATTGGTAAAGCCCTGTTTTATCATAATGGCTTTTTCATATATTCCTTTTTTCTGATTGTAATCCATTTTATTTTCGGTGGATAATTGATAGTTGTTGAACATTCCGGTTACATAAATGTCTTTTTTATCGAAATACGTAGGCGCGGATAAAGTAAAATAGACCCAAGCATAATCGGCTTCTACTTCGGGATTTTCTCTGTTTAAACAGTTTACTATAAAATTTCCATTAACATCAGGCCAATACGTATATGGATTGTTTGCTCGGGAAGTGTTGGGATACAAATGCGAGTTGTATAATCCCCCATTTGAATCTACATAAGCAATGCTATTGTTAGCTCCTTGAATATTTTTATTTTCAAAAAACATGTATTCATTTCCAGCCCAAAATTGGGTTTCCGTATCGTATTTGTAAATTAAATCATTGCCAATAGTATACATCGGTTTTATGTTGGTTATAGTATTGTCAAATCGGCCATTTTGCATTAATAGTATTTTTACATTTTGAAGTGGACTCTGAAACGCAATAGTGTTTGATTTTACAGCAAAATCGAGATTGTGTTTGAGTTCTACATTTCGAACATCACGAGCTCTTTTTATTTGCAACGGAACGGAAACTAAATTTTCATATAGAATTAATTTTCTAGAAAAAACGACTTCTTTATCTTCATTTACAATGGAAATAATATAGTTGCCACTGACTTTTAATTGTGTAAAACGATTGGGAAAAGCAATACGATAATGTGAATAAATTTGAAGTGCGTTAAAGGAGTTGGTATAATCTTGAATGCGTTGATCATCAAAACCTGTTAAGTATTCGTTTCTTGATAATTGTGATGGTTTCCAATCGTAATCGCAATGTTTTATTTGATAGTAATAATTATCTTCCGATCCGTGTAAATCATCAAATTGCAATTGAAAACTATCGCCAAGTTGAAATATCGGCACTTGATTTTGTCCACTTTGAACAAACGAAATGGTTTTAATAAAATAAGGTGGATTTACTTCTGCTTCTTGTGCAGTAATAATGAAAGTGGAGGATAGTAAAGCAGCAATAAATAGAACTTTTCTTAGCATAAGATTAAATTTATGAATTGTAAAGATAACGATTATTTATATTGAATAGTGTACCGTTATAGCAGTTAATGTGAATTTTATCATAAAAAAACAGTAGTATTTACCTACAATAAAATGGAATTAATTAAGTTTATGACTGTTTAACAACCAAAATATTAAATATGAAACACTTTAACAAAACATTGATTTTTTTATTAGCCCTGCCGCTTTCTATTGTAGCACAAGAGCTAAATGGAACCGATTTAATTCCTTTTGATTCGAATGTGAAAACAGGGAAATTAAAAAATGGTTTAACGTATTACATTCGAAAAAACGCGAAACCCGAAGACAAAGTAGATTTGCGGTTAGTTGTGAATGCGGGTTCTATTTTAGAAACCGACGAACAATTAGGTTTAGCTCACTTTATGGAGCACATGAATTTTAATGGAACAAAGCGTTTTCCAAAGAATAAATTAGTTGATTATTTGCAAAGTATTGGCGTTAAATTCGGACAGCATTTGAATGCGTATACTGGTTTTGATGAAACCGTTTATTTTTTACCAATTCCTTCTGATAGCCCAGATAAGTTAGAAAACGGCTTCAATATTATAGAAGATTGGGCGTTTAATTCCAATTTAACTCCAGAAGAAATCGATAAAGAAAGAGGCGTTGTTCTTGAAGAATACCGATTGGGTTTAGGCGCCGATAAAAGAATGATGGATCGTTATTTACCTAAAATGATGTACAATTCACATTATGCAGAACGTTTGCCAATTGGTAAAAAAGAAATTTTAGAAAATTTTAAATATGATAAAATTGTGTCTTTTTATAAGGATTGGTACCGTCCAAACTTAATGGCTGTAATTGTTGTAGGCGATATTAATATAGCTGAAATGGAGCAAAAAATTAAAGATCATTTTGAAAAGTACCAAAATCCAAAAGACGAAAAACCGCGAAAAACTTATGATGTTCCCAATCATAAAGAAACATTTGTAGCCATTGAAAGTGATAAGGAAGCTTCGGGAACACAAATTCAATTATTGTATAAAGACAAAGGGCTGCCAGAAAAAGTTGTGACTGTTGCAGATTATAAAAAACAATTGGCGAAAGAGCTATTTTCAACAATGTTGAATAACAGATTGGACGAATTAACAAATTCGGCAACGCCACCATTTACTTACGGGTATTCGTATCATGGCGGAACATTCTCTAGAACAAAAGAGGCTTATCAATCGTTTGCAATGGTTCAAGAAGACAAACAATTAACCGCGCTTAAGGTTTTGGTTACAGAAAATGAACGCGCGAAAAAATATGGTTTTACACAAGCAGAATTAGACAGAGCCAAAGCCGATATATTGAGCAGAACAGAAAGCTCATTTAAAGAAAAAGATAAAAAAAATTCAGAAGAATACGTTTGGAGATACCAATCTCATTTTCTTGAAAAAGCACCATCTCCTGGGATTGACTGGACTTTAAATGCCGTGAATAAATTATTTCCAAAAATCACTCTTAATGAAGTAAATGATTTTATCAAGAATTATATAACAGAAGAAAACAGAGTTGTTGTTATTACGGCACCAGAAAAAGCCGGTTTGGAGAAAGTAACAGAGCAACAAGTTTTGTCAACTTTAAAAGTAAGTCCTAGTGATGTAACTCCCTATAAAGACGAAGCTATGGCAACTAGTTTAATTAGAAACCAAATTAAACTAGGTGCAATTGTAAAGAGAGAAAGCAATGCTAAAATTGGAACAACTACTTTATTTTTATCCAATGGCGCAAAAGTAACGTATAAGAAAACCGATTTTAAAAACGACGAAATCATGATGGAAGCGATTAGTTTTGGAGGTTCCAATCTGTATTCTAATGACGAATTTAAAAAAACGCAATTTGCAAACGGAGGTTTAACTGAAGCCGGTTTTTCAGGTTTAAAAACAAATGATATCAATAAATTCATGGCAGGTAAAATTGCCACTGTAAATCCGTATATTAGTAATACATCAGAAGGATTAAGAGGAAATACAACACCAAAAGATTTTGAATATCTTTTTCAGATGGTGCACGCTTATTTTACCGATTTAAATAAAGATGAAGAAGCCTATCAGGGTTATAAACAAAAACAATCTGCTTTCACAGATAACTTGCTTTCTGAACCTAGTTTTTATTTTCAACAAGAATTTTATACTTATTTAAATAAGGAAAATCCACGATTTAACGGATTGGTTCCAAATGCTAAAACATGGGCAGAAACCGATTATAATTTGGCTTACGCTAAATACAAAGAACGTTTTGCCAATGCTGGCGATTTTGAATTTTTTTTTGTTGGTAATGTTGATGATAAAATAATAGAAGAATATGCTGCAAAATATTTAGCATCACTGCCTTCTTCCGATAAAAAGGAAAAAGCAGTTGACACTGGCTACAGAATGTTGAAAGGCGATATAAAGAAAATTGTAAATAAAGGAACCGAACCAAAAAGCACTGTAACAATTATGTTTTATGGTGAAACAGAATATTCTGCAAAAGAAGCAGGAACTTTAAGAGCTTTAGGCGAAGTGTTAACTATTAAATTAATCGAACAACTACGTGAAAATGAAAGTGGTGTTTACGGAGTTAGTGCTAGAGGAAACATGAATAAAGTGCCTTCCGGTTCGTATAGTTTCAATATTGGCTTTCCTTGCGGACCAGATAATGCTGAAAAATTGACTGTTTCTGCTTTAAATGAATTGAAGAAAATTATGGATAACGGACCAGAAGAAAAAGATGTTACTAAATTTAAAGAAGCTGAATTATTGGAGTACAAAAAACAAATGAAAGAGAATCGGTATTGGATGACGAATTTCACAAAATCATTCACAAACGGAACGGATGCAAGTGAAATTTTAGAAACCGAAAGTAGAATTAATTCAGTGACTGCTAAAGAAATTCAAGAGGTTGCTAAAAAATACCTTTCGAAAGATAAAGTGATCGGAATTTTAATGCCAGAAACGAAGTAATAATTAATTCACAATTAGAAAAACCCGACATACGTTGGGTTTTTTTATTTATAACAAACCGGAATAATTTCGCCTTTTGCTAAGCAATATTTTTCGACCAATTCTAGTGAAATTTTGGAAGTGTAATCTTCTTCAATAACTTTAAATCCGATGCTTTTTAGTTTGTCGAAATAATCGCGTCCGTACACGCGAACATGATCGTATTGTCCGAAAATTTTAGCACGTTCTTTTTGATTGGTAATCGTATCATCTGAAAAAGTGGTTGCTCTTGATACGTCTTGCGGAATTTGAAATATTCCCATTCCACCAGGTTTTAAAACGCGATACAATTCCTGCATGGCTTTGGTGTCATCTGGAATGTGTTCGAGAACGTGATTGCAAAAAATGATGTCATACGAATTATCTTCAAAAGGCAACTTACAGATGTCGGCTTTCACATCGGCTAATGGAGAAAGCAAATCGGTTGTTGTATAATCGATATTGGTTTGTTTTTTAAAACGTTTGTAGAATTCTTGTTCTGGTGCAAAATGCAATACCTTTTTCTTTTCTTTAGCGGTGAAAAAATCGGTTTCATTTTGCAAATACAACCATAACAAACGATGTCTTTCTAGCGAAAGTGTACTTGGTGAAAGCACATTATTACGTTGGTTGCCATAGCCGTAAGGCAAAAACATTCGGAAGCTTTTGCCGTCAATGGGATCGGTAAATTTATCGCCTTTCAATAAAAACGCTAATATTGGACGCGCTACAATACTTAAACGAATTAGTATTGGTCGTGGGATGGTGTTTAATATAAATTTGAATATTTTTTTCATTTTTTTACACAGAGTTCACAGAGTATTTTCACAGAGATTCACGGAGAATAATATCTCTGTGCTCCTCTGTGCATCTCGGTGTTATAATTTTAATGAGCGAGTTTCATTTTTTTTATTTTTTTACACAGAGTTCGCGGAGAATTTTCACAGAGATTAACTAAGAATAATATCTCTGTGCTCCTCTGTGCATCTCGGTGTTATAATTTTAAAGAGTGAGTTTCATTTTTTTTCATTTTTTTACACAGAGTTCACAGAGTATTTCCAGAGAGATTCACGGAGAATAATATCTCTGTTCCTCTGTGTATCTCGGTGTTATAATTTTAAAGAGCGAAATTCTTCTTCTTCATTGCTCACAATTCCCAACGCGTCATAGATATATTTAAAGGTCGAAAGCAATTCGGGTTTTCCATTTATTAATGCTACGTTGTGTTCAAAATGTGCACTTGGTTTTCCGTCGGAAGTTAGAATTGTCCAGCCGTCTTTAAGTTGTTTGATGTTTTTGGTTCCCATGTTAATCATTGGTTCAATCGCTACCACCATTCCTTCAACAAACATTTTTCCTTTTCCTTTTTTGCCGTAATTGGGCATTTCTGGATCTTCGTGCATTTTTCTCCCTAAACCGTGTCCGACTAATTCGCGAACCACACCATAACCATTGCTTTCACAGTATTTCTGAATGGCATTACCCACATCTTCTACACGATTTCCAATTTTAAATTCACGTATCCCAACATACAAACTTTCTTTCGTTACTTGCAGTAATTTTTTTACATCGGGAGCTACTTCGCCAATTTCAAAACTGTAGGCATGATCGCCATAAAATTCGTTTTTCAAAACGCCACAATCTACCGATATTACATCGCCTTCTTGTAAGGGTTTGTCATTGGGAATTCCATGTACAACCTGTGAATTCGGACTCATACACAACGAGTTCGGAAAACCATACAGTCCTAAAAAACCAGGAACGCCTCCGTTATCTCGAATGAATTCTTCGGCTATTTTGTCTAATTGCAAAGTCGTTACACCAGGTTGAATTACTTTCGCTACTTCTCCTAAAGTTTTAGAAACCAACAAGGCACTATCGCGCATTAATTCGATTTCTTCTCGTGTTTTTGGGATAATCATGTTCTGAAATTATGAGTGCAAAAATAGTGAAAAGTGTTTGGTTTTCAGTATTCCGTTGGCAGAAATTTAGCAACTCAAATTAGTGTAATTTAGCAGAATGAATTGAATTTTTAAGATTTATGCGTTTTATCATATTTTGTAAAAAAATTCGATTCTAACTTTGCACTAAAATTATAAGGTATGAGTAAATATGTAACCGCGCAAGAAGCAGTAAAAATAGTTAAATCGGGAGATCGGGTTTATCTTCAGGCAGCTGCGGCTGCACCTACAATCTTGGCCAATGCATTGACCGAAAGAGCAGCCGAGTTGCGAAATGTAGAAATGTGTCATCTGCATATTGAAGGAGAAGCGCGTTATGCCAATCCGGAATTAGCCGAAAGTTTTCACGTGAATTCCTTTTTTATTGGCGCTAATGTTCGTCATACATTAAAAGCCGGAAATGGCTCTTACACACCCGTTTTTCTGAGTGAATTGCCCAATTTATTTCGGAAGAATGTATTGCCAATCGATGTTGCTTTTATTCATGTTTCACCGCCAGACAATCACGGTTATTGCTCTTTGGGTGTTTCTGTAGAAGCTACCGTCGCGGCTATTGAAAATGCGAAAACCGTAATAGCACAAGTCAATCCGAACATGCCGAGAACTTTTGGAGATGGTATTTTACATGTTTCCGAAATTGATTATTTGGTTGATGTTAACATGCCGATTTATAGCCATGAAGTAATGCCATTTACTGCAGAAGAAGAGAAAATTGGGAATTTTATCGCTTCTTTAATTGAAGACAAAAGCACGTTGCAAATGGGAATTGGTTCTATTCCAAATGCGGCCTTGCGCCAATTGCACCATCATAGAGATTTGGGTTTGCACACCGAAATGTTTTCGGATGGCGTGATTGATTTGATTGAGAAAGACGTCATTAATTGCAATTATAAAGGGATATTAAGAGGAAGGGTTTTAGCTACTTTTATGATGGGATCCAAACGATTGTACGATTATGTAAACGACAATCCGTTTATAGAAATGAAAGAATCTTCGATAGTAAACGATACGGCCCGCATTCGGAAGAATCCAAAAATGGTCGCGATTAATTCGGCTATAGAAGTCGATCTAACCGGTCAGGTTTGTGCTGATTCTATTGGTTCGAAAATGTATTCGGGCGTTGGAGGCCAAATGGATTTTATTCGTGGTGCTTCTTTAAGCGAAGGCGGAAAAGCCATTATTGCATTGCCCTCTATCACTAAATCAGGCGCAAGCAGAATTGTTCCGTATTTGAAACAAGGAGCTGGTGTCGTTACCACAAGAGCACATGTGCAATACATTATTACTGAATACGGGATTGCCGATTTGTATGGAAAAACCCTTAAACAACGTGTAGGCGAATTAGTTAAAATTGCACATCCCAATCACCAAGAAAGCATCGAAAGAGACTACTATGAATTACTTGCAAAAATGTAATTTTTAAAACGAAGCAATCTCTGCTTACTCAAAATTATTAGTCAGGATTTGCCATAATTTTGAATAACTCGGCGTTTGATATTAAATATCGATTTTCCAAACTCAATTCAGACAATTGTGAACTGACTAAGTTGTTTTCTCTAGAATTAATTAAGAAAATAGAACTCTCACCAAACGAGAATAAACGTTCTTCCGAACGTAACATCGTATTGTAATCATTTACTAAATCAGAAATCAATTTTCGTTGTCTTTCTAACGAATTGATTTCGATTTGTTGTGCATTAATTTTGTTTTTTAGTTGCATTCGTTCTATGTCTATAGCATATTTAGCGTCTAAAATTTCAAATTTTGCCATTTGCAAATCACCTCGTTCTTTTCTTAAAAAAACAGGGAAGCTGAAGTTTACACCCACTTTATAATTGCTAAAGTTAGTGTCGTTAAAATAATTTGGTTCAGATAAATAATGGTAGTCCAAGTCAATTTTTGGCAATAAAGAATTTGCTTTGAGTTTGCGTTCGACTTCCAAAATGGCAAGTTTACTTTGTAAAGAATTAATTTTCGGATGGTTTTCTATTGACGGATTAGCTACCAATAAATCATTAGTTCGCAATGTTTCTTTTATTGTTAGTTCTAATTTTTCTTCCGGAATGATATCGTCTTGAAGTTCTAGTGGAACATTATTTTCGAGCCACAAAAAATTAGACAATTCTAATTTGGCTTTGGCTAATTTTAGTTGTGAATCTTCTAGATTTAATTTCCTGTTTCTTACAATAATTCCGGCTTCAATGCTGTCAATAGCTGGTTTATCGCCATTTTTTATCAAACTAGCAACGCCGTCAAAACGGATTTCAGCATTTTTTAAATACGTTGAATAAAGTTGTACTTCCTCGTAATTCCGTTTCCAGTTAAAATAAGCAACCGATGCGTTATACAAAACTTCTATGGCTTGTAGTTTAGTTTCGGCTTGACTTAATTTTAATTGAATTTTAGCTTTTCGTAAATCGGCCATTCGTTGATTAATAAATAATCCTTGTCCAATAGGAACCGTGATTCCCAGCGATGTCAACCCTTGATTTGGGACGGTATTTTGCGGATTCAAATAAACACCTTCACTGTTGTCAAAACCTGCTTTTACTTCAATACCATACCAAGTTGGGATTTTAAAACTACTGTTTAAAATAGAATAATAGTCGGTGTCTTTAAATTGTTTTTTGTCAAAATCGACTTCTATCCTGGGATCAAAACCACCTCGCGCCATTAATAAATTAGCTTGTGCATTATTAATTTCAAGGTTGGCGCTTTTCACCATAGGATGAAATTTTTTCACAAATCCTAAATACTCGTTATAAGTAAGTTCTTTACTGTTTTTTTCCTGACCCAATATCGAAAAACCAGATAAGAGAAGTAACACTAAAATTTTCATCATTTTTTGTCTTTAGTGGTTGTTTGTGGCTGATAATAATTGGGAGGAAAACCGTTAAGTGTCCGCCATAATTCAAACCAAACGGGTACATTGTCTAGTAAAGCTAAGGTCTGCGCGCCCGACCCCATACTTATTTGTTTTGGCCAAGCCGGTTCGTTTTCGTCCGGAGCAATTAACACTCTAAATTTGCCGTTAGGACTGATAAAATTTTCTACTGCTACAATTTTTCCGCCAAAAGTTCCGTAGCTCATGTTGGGCCAACCCGAAAAAACAACTGTAGGCCAGCCGTCAAACCAAACGCGTACTTTTTCCCCTTTGTGAACCAAAGGCAAGTCGGTTGGACTGACATATGTTTCTACAGCGATATCATATTTGGAAGGCATGATGCTGACAATTTGTGTTCCTTCTTTAATAGTTTCGCCAATACCCGATTGCAACGCACGGTTTACATAACCATTTTGGGGTGCTTTTATGTAGTACATGCCGTTGCGAATTTGATAATTTACATATTGATTGTGCAATTTATTCACTTGTGCTTCGGTGTCATATTGATTGCTCAAAGCGGTATATTGCTCGCTTCGTGCTTTAGATGATTTTTCGGTATATTCGGCATCAATTCTATTTACTTCAACTTTGGAGTTGATTAACTCGTTTTTACTCGCCAATAATTTATTTTCTTGTGTGATGATTTTGGCTTCGACTTCTTGTAGTTTTAAACGTTTTTCTTCTACATCAGTCAATGGTTTTAATCCTTCTTTGTTTAGCGTTACCGTCCGGTTGAATTGAATATTGGCAATTTTTATTTGAGTTTTAACCGCTTCTAAATCCATGCTGTCGCTTTTCACTTTTAAAACGGCTTGTCTTATTTTGTTTTTGGATTGTTCTAATTTTAATTTTCGTTCGTTTTCAATAGCACCAATTTGGATTGATAACGTTGATACTTTACTTCCATACGACTCTTGAGACATTTTTTTGGCATCGACTTGATTTTTAGTATTTTCTACCAAATTGGGATCAAAATAATCGTCTTTAATTTCTGAAATGAATAAAATGGTGTCACCTTTTTTTACATAATCACCTTCTTGAACATACCATTTTTCAATACGTCCAGCAATTGCAGAATGAATGGTTTGTGGTCTTTGGTCAGGTTTCAATGTTGTAACTGCGCCAGTTCCTGAAATATTTTGTGTCCACGGAAGAAATAAAATAATAATAATAAGAATGGAAACGCCTAATATAATTTTATTCAAAATTTTGTAATGCGGACGATTACTTAAGTTTTTTACAGAACTAAATTGTTCAATATTTTCTGTTATCGGATTTTTTTTTGAAATATTTAGCATAGTAATTAATTTTTAGTATCTGTAATTATTTGACCTTCTTCCATGCTTATTTTTCTGGTGCATTTTTGTTTCCAATAGTTATTTTTGGAGGACACTAATAAAGTCCAATCATTTTTTGAATCGGTAATAAAATCAATGATTCCTTTGGCTGCACTTTCGTCCATTTTATCTAAGGCATCTTCGTAAAAAAGCACTTTGGGTTTATTGACAATACTTCGCGCCATAAGTATTTTTTGTGCATTTGAAGAAGAGAGTTGTCTGCCTTCTGGATAAATTTTAGTATCTAAACCATTAGGAAGTGATTTTATAAACGAACTTAATTGTACACTATCGATGGCCCATTTTATATCGTTATGGGAAATGTTAGGATTGTTGAATGTAATATTTTCTAAAATAGTTCCTTCAAAAGGTGTCTCGCCATTAATAATCGTGCTAATTTGAGAACGATAATGAGTCAAATCTATTTTTCTGTATGAATCATCGTTAATATAAAAAGAACCAGATGTTGGTTGAATCAAACCTGACAAAATTCTAATTAATGTTGATTTTCCTGAACCGTTATCGCCTTCAAGGAATATTTTTTCTGACGGGTCTATTTTCAAATTTATTTTTTCGATAACAGGGTCGTTAGAATCTGGGAATTTGAACAGTACATTTTCGGTTTCTAAATTGATGTTTGTAAAACAGTAATCAATTGCTGCAGAACTTATTTCTTCGGTTTGTAAATCGACAATTTCTCCAATTTTTTCAACAGATGTCAACACATCGTACAGCGTTTCTAGTCCAACAATAATTTTCTCTACCGAATTTATTACTAATAAAATGATGATTTCAGCAGCCACGAATTGTCCAATATTCATACGTTGATTTATAACCAGGTAACCACCAATTAGTAATAAACTTGCTGTGATAATTATTTTAAAGACGATGAGTTGTGCAAATTGTCGTTTGATTATTCCGAAGTGTTTTTCTCTGTTTTTGAGGTACTCTTCTACCAATTTATTGTTTTTAGATAAAGCAAAATCGAAGTTGTCTTTTTTTCTAAAACTAAAATTATTACGCGCAATTTCTTGCAACCAACTTACTACTTTGTATTTGTATTTGGATTCTTTTAGACTTGTAGCTAAACCAGAATTATAGGAAAATTTGAAAATGCAGTACAATAACAACAATAATAATAATCCGAAAACGATAAAAAATGGATGGTACAGCGACAACAAAATGATTCCAAAAAGAATTTGCAATAACGCTGATGAAAAATCGATTAACAGTTTAGAAGTTCCTTTTTGAATAGCCATAGTATCAAAAAAGCGATTGGCTAATTCTGGTGGATACTTATTGTATAATTCTTCAAATTTAATTTTTGGCAACCGATATCCAAATTCAAATGAGGAACGAACAAATATTTTTTGTTGTAAATTCTCAGTAATTCTCAGTTGCATTATTGATAATAATCCAACTAATGCTACTCCAATAACAACAATAAATACCAAAACAATCCAAGAAACGCTTACTCTTCCAGATTGTATAAGGTTGATGATGGCTTGAATTCCAAGTGGTAGAGATAAACTTACTAAACCAGCAAAAATGGCGTAAAAAACAATTTGAGAAATGTCTTTTCGATCCAGGTTTAAAAGATTAAAATAACGTTGTAAAGGTGTTTGGTTCATTTTTTTATTTTAAAGTTGTTTGAACTAAATCAATATAAAAATTAGACGGTGAAATCGTTTCATTGCAATTGGTAATCGTTTTTAAATGGTCTTTTAAAAAATGTTGATGTAATGCGCCTTCAACGATTGATGAAGCCAAACTTTTGGCAAAATTATAGTCAGGATTCACCTCATTTATCATAATAATTAGTCGGTTGATAACACGTTTGTAAACCAGAAAAAAGCCTTCTCTATTTTCTTCATCAACTTCTTTGGTGAGTAAGGTTTTGGTAAATTCGGCAATAATTATTTTGTTGAGAATGGCTTCGTTAATGTGCAATGTGGTCGAATCATCTTCAATTTTGTCGGTCACAATTTTTATCGCTTTATGGAGTTTTTCGATTGAATTGGAAATGTTGTTCGTTTCAAAAACCAAACGATATTCCATCCACCCCCAATACCATGAAGATAAGTACAGTAATAATTTGTGTTTACTTTCAAAATAGCGATAAACGGAACTTTCATTAGATGCAATTCGTTCGCCCAATTTTTTAAAAGTAAAATTTTCAAATCCAATTTCGTCAATGAGTATGATGCTGTGTTGGATAATTTTCTTACCCAGATCGGATGTCTCTGGGTTTTTCACATACAGTTTTTCATTTACCGAAATAATAATATTGGAGAGGATATTTTCCATAATTAGTCTGGTGTAGTTGGTATAAATTCTTTGCTGTTTTTTTTATATAAATTGATATTGTATAGTAGGGCAATATTTAAAAAGTCGCGACCTGTTTCATCATTAATTTTATAATCAAATTGATGAATATAACCAGTTTGAATAGCTATTAGGTCTGAAAATTCATATCCACAGCCAACAAAAAATCGGTTTCTTTCAAAAAAAGGCTCGTTATCTTTAAAGAATATCTCATTCCATAGCGAAAGATAAAAAGTTTTAGGTTTAATCTTTTTATCATTTAATGGTATTGTTGCGCCAAGTCTGTATCGAAACCTGTTTCTGTAACCATTGGATGTAAAGCGTTGTTCGGCACGATATCGATGGTCAAATGTTACAGGCCCAAATGAGTTTTTCATATTGACTTGAAACCACGTTCTGGTTTCTTTGTTTTGTGCCGGTAATTCAAAATTTCCGCCTTCGCTAAATGTATTGTAGGAACCAATTCCGGATGTTAGCGAGAAATTTGAATTCAATTTGTAAGTTGCTCCCACTTTAAATTCATAGTAATGGAATTCATTGTAAAACGATAAACTTCTTACTTGTGTTTCTGCAAAAGCATTCCATTTGGGGTTTATTTTCACAGTGAAGTTGACAACATTCCATGAGCCAAAATTGTTTTGGGCTATTATCGGTGTCGTTAAAAAGAACAGTAGCAGAATTGTTTTCTTTTGCATCAATTACTAACATTTTATGCAAATATAATAGTAATACTATTAGAAATGAAATTTTAACTTTTATTTATAAAAAAAAGATTCAAATTAATGAATCTTTTTGGTGAATTATTCTAGTAAAAGATAAGCTACAACAACGAATGTTGTGTCATTACCGTTGGTTTTTCAATTCCCATTAATTCTAAAATGGTAGGAGCGATGTCGCCCAAAATCCCATTGTGAATTGTTTTTAATTCGGCATCCACTAAAATAATCGGAACCGGATTGGTCGTGTGTGCCGTATTTGGAGAGCCATCAGGATTAATCATAGTATCGCAATTGCCATGATCGGCGATGATTATTGTAGTATAATTGTTGGCTAAAGCGGCTTCAACAACTTCTTTAATACAAACATCTACAGCTTCACATGCTTTGATTGCTGCTGACATAATTCCGGTGTGACCAACCATATCGCCATTAGCAAAATTCAGACAGACAAAATCCACCTCGCCTTTATTTAATTCCGGAATCAATGCAGCTGTAAGTTCGTAGACACTCATTTCAGGTTGCAAATCATAAGTAGCCACTTTTGGTGAATTCCTTAAAATACGGGTTTCGCCTTTGAAAGGTTCTTCGCGACCTCCTGAAAAGAAAAAAGTAACATGCGGATATTTTTCGGTTTCGGCAATACGAATTTGCGTTTTATTGTTTTTCTCCAAAACTTCTCCCAGTGTTTCTGTGAGGTTATCTTTGTCGAAAATACGGAAAATATTGTTGAATGTATCATCATAGTTAGTCATCGTGACGTAATATAGGTTCATTTTGTGCATATTAAAATCCATGTGATCTTTTTGCGAAAGCACTTCGGTAAGCTGGCGTCCGCGGTCAGTGCGGAAATTAAAGAAAATAACCACATCACCTTCTTTGATAGTAGCAATTGGTTCGTCCTTTCCATTGGTCATCACTATAGGTGAAAGAAATTCGTCGGTAATGTTATCCGCGTAATTTTCTTCGATACTTTTTATGGCATTTGTCGAATGTGTTCCCGTTCCGTGCACCAATAAATCGTAAGCCCGTTTAACACGTTCCCAACGTTTATCGCGATCCATCGCATAATAGCGTCCGATGATAGAAGCCAGTTGAACAGGCGTGCCTTTGATATGATCTAAGATATCGCTGATAAAACCAATCCCTGATTTTGGATCGACGTCACGGCCATCTGTAAAGGCATGGATAAAAACGTTGGGGAGACCAAAATCATATGCAATATCAACAAGTCCTTTTAAGTGATTAATGTGAGAATGTACGCCGCCGTCGGAAACTAGTCCAAGAAAATGCACATCTTTGTCGTATTCCTTGGCGTAATGAAAGGCATCGGCGATGGCTTTTTCCTTGCTGAATGTTTTATCTTCAACAGCCAAATTGATTTTTGCTAAATCTTGATAAACGATTCGTCCAGCGCCCAGATTCATGTGTCCGACTTCAGAATTTCCCATTTGACCTTCTGGCAAGCCAACATTTAAACCATCGGTTCGTAATTGAGCGTTAGGATATTTGGCGTACAAACTATTTATAAAGGGAACGTTGGCATTGTCAATTGCTGAAACTTTTGGATCTGGTGATTTCCCCCATCCATCTAAAATCATTAAAATTACTTTCTTGTTCATCCGAATTTATTTGGAACAAAGATACTGTATTTTGAAATTTTACAATTGCATTTAAGAAGTAGAATATTATAAGATTGGCAGCATATGAGATTATTTTTTCAAAGAATTATAATCCATAAAATAACGAATACTTATCGAAAAGATATGCGTTAAATTATCACTATTGACAAGATTGTTTAAATTGCCTTCAAAAGTTCTATCAAAGTTGTTTCCCGTTTCAAATAACCTTGCATTGTTTCGATAAAGAATCGATACTTGACTGCCAGAAGCAAACCACCATGAGTAGGATAAATCTAAATTCCAAGTGTCATAATTTTTATCTTTATTTAAATTATAAGTGGAATTGGTAAGCAAATCTCCATCATCTTGAAGTGTGAAAAATTCGCGATTAATGGTATACGACCAATAATGCCGAACCGCAAGATTAAAGTTCATTTTATTATTCACAGTATACTTGCCATTTAGCGTATTGGTATACGATATTACATTTCTTCTTGCGAAATAAATGTTGGATATATCTTGATCAACATATCCTTGGTCGTTATTTTCTCTATAAAAATTAAATTCATAAATTAACGATAACTTGTCTGAAAAACGATAACGCGGACTTAAGAAAAAGCCATACAAATTTCGATCTTTCATGTTTATAAAATAATAAAATGGTTTAAAATCGACCGCAAATTTTCGATTGTTGTTGGTAGAAAGATACGGAGTTATTGATATGTTTTCTGGACGTGTAAAAAACTTTTGCTCGTTTACCGTTCTCGGTTCGTAAAAGTCATAAACTTTAACGGGCCTAGCATTAATACTTAGCGAGAAATAATCATTTTTTTTGTTCAACGCAATGATACTAAAACGGATGTTACTCGACTGAATTCGATCAGTTCTATTGTCGAAATCAGAATTTAAATTCAAATTGATTCGAAAAGCATTAAGCGTGTTACTTGGGTTTAAAATTCGGTAACTTGAGTTGGCATAAAACGAATGATAATGGGTTTGAAAATTAATACCTAAATCGTTGTTGTCGTAATCTTTAGATACGTATAAACCACCAACTGCAAACCGATAATTTCCGCTAGTTTCTTTAAAGTTTATGGAAGTGCTGTAACCGTTTTTATTATCATTTAAACCCAACTCATTGATGTAACTGTATTTATAATCGCCACTTAAATTATAGGTATTTTTTTTCGTATTTAAATCAAATACAAGAGCAGAAACATTGGCGTCTCTGTATTCTCCATTTCGGATTACATTAGTATTTACAAAGGATACGGAGGAGTTTTTTCGAAAACGTTGGTCAAGAACAAAAACATTATAATTGGCTAAAGGGTCAACGATTTCTTGTCTTTCTTCGCCAGTAACATTGTTTCTAATGTTGGCGTAGGTTTTTTTGGTAATCGCATTCAGAAAACCAATTCCGAGTCCATTTTTTGTTCTCCCCGAAATTTTTAAAGCATTTAGCAAATTAACAAATTCGGGATATTCTATTACTTCTTCATTAGTTGTTGTTTGCGGATAAGTAGAAGGCGCGCCGCCAATTCTTCTCGAATAAAGTAAATTTCCTTTGCTAAAAAGTTCCGTTCCTTCGGTAAAAAAAGGACGATTTTCATTGAATTGTTGTTCAAACGGACTCAGATTTAATTCGACTTTATCAAAAGCTGTTTGTCCAAAATCAGGAACTAGAATAGCGTCTAAAGTAAAAGCGTCGCTTAATCCGTATTTTATGTCCAAACCGCCTTTTAATTCTCCTTTTGTTTGTTCCTTCGTATTGTTTAAATAGAAAGAAGAATAAGGAATAAGAAATAGTCTTGTAGGCGTATTAATGTTTTGAATGCCTTCTAGAATTCCCGATTGTGTTGCTTTATTGGTTATAGTATTACTAAATAAATTCCATGTGTAACGTTGTCTTTGGCTTCTAACTTCTCTATAGAAATTGATTCCCCAAGGTTGTTTGTTTTGAGATGAAAAGCGCAATGCTGCAAACGGAATTTTCATTTCTACAACCCAGCCAATATCCGTGATTGTTACTTTGCTTTCCCATATGGCATTCCAAGTAAAATCTTCATTTTTTGCTTCTGTATACACACAGTCTTGTTGCACACCAGATGAACTAACGAAGAAGCGAAATTCCTGTTGACCGTCATTGTATCCATTTAACAAAACACCAAAATGATCAGCAGTGCCAAATTCATCTCTTGTGGTTAACTCTCTTTTTATTGATTCTGGATTGTTATCGTAGAGAATCGCTGCAACATAAATAGCTTCGTTAGTATAAACCACTTTAACTTCTGATCTTCTTTCTTTGGGTTCTAGTTTCCCATTGTCGGGTTCTTCCATTACGAAGTCGGTAGCTATTGCTGCTGATTTCCATATTTCTTCATCAAATTTTCCGTCGATGGTTATTTTTTCAGAACTAAACTTTGTCTGTAACGTTTTTTTCGTTGTTTGTGAAAAACAGCTGTGGAGTAAAAGAAAAAAAAGAATACAAAAATTTAGTTTTTGGGTCATTGGAGTAACGTTTGTTATGCAAATATAATTTTTAAAGTAATTATTGCAATTAAATTTAGAAAAACTATTTGTTTTACTTAAAATAAAATGTAGCTTATAGAAATATAGGAAAATTTTTATTTTTAAATTGAATTAGCGTCATATATCGTACAAATAATACACTTTAACGATTATTTGTGATAAAAATCACTTCTAAGGCAATTTTTTTGTCGTAAGTTTGTTATCCCAAGTATGAATTATATAAAAAACCTACAGAAATATGATATATAAAATAATTGCAGTTTCACTATTAGTCTTAACTTCTTTTAGTGAAAAACACTCCGAAGAATTAGCGAAAAAATCAGTACAGACTACCGAGTATACTAAACCAGCTTTAGAAGAATCGGCTTATGCTACTTTAGACGCCAATTCATTTAAAATGCCTTCTTTTGAATGTTTTTCGAAAGCGATTCTTGGTTTTTATAAACTAAAAGAGTCAGGAATTGTAGGTAAAGATTTTCTTACCATAGTGGATTACAGTTTGCCATCTACAGAAAAACGATTGTGGATAATTGACACCAAAGAAAATAAAATTGTTCAGAATACCTTGGTTGCCCACGGGAAAAACTCAGGAGCGAATTATGCAAACAGTTTTTCCAATAAAAATGAATCCAACAAAAGTAGTTTGGGATTTTTTATTACTGGAGAAACATATAACGGAAAACATGGATTGTCATTGCGATTGGACGGACTTGAAAGAGGCGTTAATGATGGTGCCAGAAATCGCTCGATTGTGATGCATGCAGCCGATTATGTGTCGGAAGCTTTTGCAAAAGTACATCACAGACTTGGTTTAAGTCATGGTTGTCCAGC
>JAYVFV010000038.1:0-19451 GCA_043772885.1 Flavobacteriales bacterium | reverse complement strand
CGGCAACTTACTAAATCCATTTTTCCAAAAGGAGGATCTTTTAAAAAATTGTGTGTAGCAAAGACGCACATATCTCTTATTTGTCGGTTTACTTGGTAGCTGCCATTTGTTTTTGTAAAAAACTCATTCAGGCGTTCAGGTGCTACACTCGATACATCCATTTTTGTGTAGATGCCGCTGCGTGCTTTTATAATGGCACGTTCACTTAAATCGGTAGCAAAAATCTGTACCCTCTGTTCAGAATCAACTAGCGTATTGCTGCCTAAAAATTCTTTAACGCAAATTGCCATTGAGTAGGCTTCTTCGCCTGTGCTGCAACCTGCCACCCATATACGAATGGGTTCGCCTGTTTCATTATTCTTTTTGATGAGTGGAAAAACATTGGCACATAAGTTATCGAAGACGTTGCTGTCACGAAAAAATGCCGTCACCGGAATTAAAAGGTCCTGGTATAAAATATCTTGCTCTTGTTTGTTTTCTCTTAAATATTTAAGATACCCAGCAGGTTCTGCATTTTTATTAATTGCCATTCTACGAAGAATCCTTCTGCGAATGGTGGTTTGTTTGTAATAGGTGAAATCGGTTCCCTTACGTATGCGAAGTACTGCATTAATTTGTTTAAATGCTTCTTCATCCCCCAAAGTTAAATTTTCTTCAACTGAAGTGGGCGTAGTAATAATTTGAGTTACCTCTAATAGTTTTTCAGGCATTTTATCGGGTGGCAGAATAAAATCAACTACTCCGGCTTGAACAGCACTATTGGGCATATCGGGGTAGGCAGCTGATGCTTCGTCTTGCACCAAAGTGATTCCTCCGTAATCTTTAATAGCTTTTAAACCTAATGTACCATCAGTACCAGTACCCGAAAGTATTACACCAATAGCATGCGTTTGATGCACAATGGCCAGTGAAGTAAAGAAAAGATCAATAGGTAGGTAGCGCTCGGTTTTACTTTTTTCGGGACGTGGAGCCAGTAGTAAAACGCCATCCGTAGCCACCATTATTTTATTGCTTGGGATAACATAAATATGATCGGGCTCTACTTTAATATCATCCGCAATTTCTAAAACAGGAATTGGCGTCACCTTTTGCAGTATTTCGGTGAGCATGCTTTCGTGATTGGGATCCAAATGCTGCACAAGCACATACGCCATACCGCTATCAAGAGGAATTGCTTTGAGTAGTTTTTTAAACGCATCCAATCCACCTGCTGAAGCACCAATGCCAATGACTGGAAACAGGTTTTTTGATTTAACTAGTTGTTCCGTATCCTTATTTTTGAGAAGGGTTGGTTTCATCTGATTTTGATTTTTCTTCTCCGGTCAGCATAAAATTTTCTTGTTTTGGCAATTTAATATTTCCTTCTGCTATAAGCGTAAGGGCTTTATAAATTACTTCTTTGAGTTCTGAAAACTTAGCGGGCTTGCGAATGTAATAGTGTGCGGCATCTCTAAAAACCATTTTAACTTTTTCCTGATCATTCGCGGTGGAAAACACAATAACTGGAAGATTAAGCAATTTCTCGTCTCTTTTTATTTGTCCTAAAGCGGCAAAACCGTTTTTTCGAGGCATGTTAAGGTCAAGGAATAGCGCATCTGGAAGCACATTCCCTTCTTGAGAGAGTAAATTTAGAAGTTGCTCGCCATCATATACTGTTGTAAGGTTTACAGTTACGGGTAGTTCTTCTATAGCTTCTTTAAAAAGTTGGCAATCGGCTTCGTCATCATCAGCAAGATAGATATTCAGTTTACGAGTAATAGGTTGCATTTTAACTGTTGTTTTCATTTTTGTTATTTTGGGAGATGAAGATTAATGCTTATTTTATTGCAATGTTTTGCCAGCGATGGAGGACAATTCAGGTGAATCTTTCATCACTTTTTATCGGCTATCAAATGTTAAAATAATTAGTTACAAACAAAGTTATACTATTTTACTGAGCATCAAGAGGAATTCCTATGATATTTAATTAAGTATTGCTAATAGATGTATAAATGTTTAGTAGTCTTACACTTCCTATTTTTTTTTTATTCCTACAAATGTTGCTGTAGCGAGTGTTCCTTTTGCGAGAAAAAATTTTATTCACTCCAATATTTACAGAACGTCTCTCAAATAGTTTCACCCCAATTTTAGCATTTTCAAATAAAAAAAATAGCCCTTTTGAAAAGCCGTTCTTATTTAGAGTTTGTTTTTGTTTTTTAGAAATAGAAACGTAATTTTTTCCTTATAATTCACATTTTTTTGCCATAAAAACCCCAACCGATGAATTATATAATTCAATTTTTAGAATTGTCTAACACTAAATCAATTTAAACCACCATCTTTGTAATGAATAATTTTTTCGATACAACCCGCTCACGTCAGACACTGTCTTAACGCCAATCTATAATTCAAAATAATTTTGCCCATTATTGAAAGTGACTACGAAAATTAAAAAACTCAATTTTATATGTAATGTATTTTAAAATGTAAATCAATATGAAGCTCTACATCAAATTCATGGTAAGCATCCGCTGTAAAATGGTGGTGAAAGAGGAGTTAGACAAACTTAATCTTCGCTATGTTATTTTAGATTTAGGAACTGTAGAAATAATAGACGATTTAACGGCTGCGCAACGAAACGTTTTAAAAATCGGACTTTTAAAATCGGGATTGGAATTGATGGACGATAAAAAAGCAGTCCTAATCGAAAAAGTCAAAAACATAATCATCGAAATGGTACATTACACCGATGAACTCCCTAAAGTAAATTATTCTGATTACATCAGTGAAAAATTAGGTCTTGATTATACTCATATTTCCAAAATCTTCTCGGAAGTCAAGGGAATCACCATCGAACAATTCATTATTGCACACAAAATAGAGCGCGTAAAAGAGTTGTTAATATACGACGAATTAAACCTCACTCAAATATCCTACATGCTCAACTACAGTAGTGTATCACACTTATCTCGGCAGTTCAAAAAGGTAACTGGACTCACGCCAAGTTTTTTCAAACAACTTAAAGATAAAAAAAGGATTACGCTAGAAAATATCGGAATTATATAACTTATTTCGGCTATTGTACAACAGTTACCAAATGAGAAATAACACCTTTGACTAAATTAATTAAATCCTATTTATTGAAATTATACATCAAATACATGGTCAGTAATCGCTGCAAATTAGCAGTGAGAGACGAGTTAAAAAAGCTCGGGCTGCATTTTATCGTTGTCGATTTAGGCGAAGTTGAAATTATGGAAAATATTTCTATGGAAAAACGAGAAATGCTCAAAAAAGGATTACTAGAATCTGGGCTGGAGTTAATGGATGACAAAAGAGCCATTCTTATTGAACGGATTAAAAACATTATCATTGAAATGATTCATCATTCCGAAGAGGTTGTCAAAGTCAATTTCTCCGATTATTTGACTCAAAAGCTAAATCACAATTACACCTATCTCGCCAATTTATTTTCGGAAGTGCAAGGTTCAACCATCGAGCAGTTTATCATTTCTCATAAAGTAGAACGTATCAAAGAACTCATGATTTACGGTGAACTCAATATTACCGAAATCGCATGGCAAATGAATTACAGTAGTGTAGCACATTTATCAAGTCAGTTTAAAAAAGTAACCGGACTTTCGCCATCGCATTTCAAACAGCTAAAAGACAAAAGAAGAAATCCCATCGAGGATATTTAAATAATTAATTAAAAACAAATTATGAATATTAAACGAATTTTTGGAGCCATCCTGACAATACTTGGTATTGTAGGACTAATATACACAGCATCTTTATTTTTAGGTACAGAAGGAAGTAATCGCGATGTTAAAATACTCATTATATATGGTGTGTTGGGATTGTTGTTTTTTGTAACAGGAATAAGTTTAGTTCGTACTACTAAAGACGAATCATAATTAGTCTCAAGTTTACCATGAATTTTTCTTTAGATAAAAAAAATACTATCATCTACTACGTTGCAATTGTTGTGATTGCTTTGCTATTGACGGTTTTTTATTACAACTCTAAAATTGTTGAATCATCCGAGTTATCAGTCGAACATACTCAAGAAGTGCTCAAAAAAAACAATGACATTCTGTTAGATATCGTCAATATTGAAACCGGAAGTAGAGGTTATTTATTAACCAATAAAGAAGAATTTTTGGGTACGTTTTATCAAAGCTTGAAACGAATCGACCAAAATTTAGAGCAACTTTTACGGCTTACAAAAGACAACGAAAAACAACAATTACGAGTTCAACAATTAAAAGAATCCATTCATCATCGGATTAATTTTTCAAAAACCTTAGTCGAAAATAGAAAAAATAACATCAGCAATGAAAATGAAATTATTTCTATAGTTAAGGGAAAAATGATAATGGATACCATCCGAAACAATATCAATGCAATAAGTCAAGAAGAATTACGATTATTAAAACAGCAAAAAAATGTAAACAAATCAGGGGTCGATTTATCTCAGATTCTCCTTTTTTCGATCTTTTTATTTATAGTGTTGCTCGTGATATTTATTTTTTATTTATTCTGGAATCACAACAAAAGAAATTCCGAGTTAGAATCCTACACCATCAATCAGAAATTGGCTTCCCAATATTCCTTAAGTTTAATTGAAGCCAGTTTAGATCCTTTGGTAACCATCAATAACGAAGGTAAGATTACCGATTTAAACCAAGCTACTGTTAATGTCACAGGAATAAATCGCGAACAATTAATTGGCTCCGATTTTTTTGATTATTTCACCGAACATCAAAAAGCACGCGATGTGTACCAAAAAGTATTTTTAAATGGTTCGGTGATTGATGCGCCACTTACCATTCGTCATAAAGAAGGAAAACTCACCGACGTACTTTTTAACGGATCTGAATACAAAGATGAATTAGGAAATGTAAAAGGTGTAGTAATTGTTGCACGAGATATCGCTGAACAAAAATGGGCTTTAGACTTGCGAATTGCCAATAACGAACTCGCCATTCAAAATGAAGAAAAAGAAAAACGTGCTGCCGAGTTAGTTATCGCCAATAAAGAATTAGCGTTTCAAAATGAGGAAAAAGCAAACCGAGCAGATGAACTAACTATTGCCAACAAAGAACTAGCATACCAAAATGGTGAAAAAGAAAAACGTGCCTACGAGTTAAGCGTAGCCAATATCGAATTGGTATTTCAAAATGACGAAAAAGAAAAACGTGCTGCAGAATTGGTTATCGCCAACGAAGAATTAGCATATCAAAATGATGAAAAAGAAAAACGTGCAGAAGAATTAAGTATCGCTAATTTAGAATTGGAATATCAAAACAACGAAAAAGAAAAACGTGCTGATGAATTAGCAATTGCCAATAAAGAATTAGAATACCAAAATAAAATTAAAGAAAAAAAAGCATCCGAATTAATTATTGCAAATAAAGAATTGGCTTTTCAAAATGATGAAAAAGAAAAACGAGCACAAGAATTAATCATTGCCAATAAAGAACTTTTATTTCAAAATGATGAAAAAGAAAAACGCGCCTCCGAATTAATCATTGCAAATAAAGAATTACTATTTCAAGCTGGAGAGAAAAAAGATCGTGCCGATGAGTTACTCATTGCCAACAAAGAACTCGAATTTCAAACAGGAGAAAAGCAAGATCGCGCCGACGAATTAGAAATTGCCGACAAAGAACTCAACTTTCAAAACGAAGAAAAAGAAAAACGCGTTGTCGAAAGTAAAGAACTCGAAGCATACAATTATTCTTTAAAATTAGTTTCACAATATTCCTTAAGTCTAATCGAAGCAAGCCGCGATCCATTGTTTGCAATTAGTACTAGCGGTAGAATAACCGATTGTAACCAAGCATCTATTAGAGTTACTGGTGTGTCAAAGGAAAATTTAATTGATTCTGATTTTATCAACTATTTTACCGAACCAGAAAAAGCTAAAAAAGGATATGAAGAGGTTTTTTCAAAAGGGTTTGTAGTCGATTATCCGCTGACGATAAAAGACCATAAATTCACCGATGTTTTATTCAACGGCTCAGTATACAAAGACGAAGAAGGAAATATTATCGGAGCAGTAGTTGTAGCTAGAGACATTACCGAACAAAAGAAAATTGAAACCGAATTAATCGAATCCAAAATATTTGCCGAACTCGCTACATCCATTGCAGAAGATGCTAAAATTATTGCAGAAACCGCTACGTCAAAAGCCGAAGAAGCAGTAAAATCGAAACAACAGTTTTTGTCGAACATGAGCCACGAAATCCGTACGCCTATGAACGCCATTATCGGATTTACCAAAGTAGTACTCAAAACCGAATTAACAGCCAAACAAAAAGAATATTTAATGGCTATAAAAATGAGTGGCGATGCTTTAATTGTATTAATTAACGATATTCTAGATTTGGCAAAAGTCGACGCTGGAAAAATGACTTTCGAAAAAACACCGTTCAAACTCAACTTGTCTATCAAAGCCATGTTGCATTTGTTTGAAACTAAAATCCAAGAAAAAAATTTAAAATTAATCATACATTACGATAAAAACATTCCAGAAGTTTTAGTCGGCGATCCCGTTCGTTTGCATCAAATTATTCTGAATTTAGTCAGCAATGCTGTAAAATTTACCAACAAAGGAAAAATAACGGTAAGCGTTAATTTGCTTTCTGAAACCGACGAAAATGTCACACTAAAATTTGCCATTGCCGATACCGGAATTGGTATAAAAAATAGCAAAACTGAGAAAATATTTGAAAATTTTCAACAAGCAACAAGTGGTACTTCCAGAATATTTGGAGGAACTGGCTTGGGACTTGCCATCGTAAAACAATTAATCGAAGCGCAAAATGGAACTATTAATGTTGAAAGCGAACTCGATAAAGGTTCGACTTTTAGTTTCATTTTAAACTTCACTAAAACAGATGCAGAAGCCGTGTTAGAACCCGAAATTCAAGAATTAGATACCGAAATAAAAGACACCAAAATACTAGTCGTTGAAGACATGGAGCTCAATCAATTGCTAATGAAAACCTTGCTGGACGATTTCGGGTTTGAATGTGAAATTGCTGCCAATGGTAAAATTGCTGTCGATAAATTAAAAACGCACAGCTACGATATCATTTTAATGGATTTGCAAATGCCCGAAATGAATGGTTTTGAAGCGACCGAATACATACGGCAGACTATGAAATCAACTATTCCGATTATTGCGCTTACAGCAGATGTAACCACCGCAGATGTTGTTAGATGCAAAGAAGTGGGAATGAATGATTACATTTCAAAACCAGTAGACGAACGATTGTTGTACAGTAAATTAGTTGGTTTAATAAAAAAACCCGTCGTTATTATTGAGCATCTTATCGAAGGAAATAAAGAAACTGACACGATAAAATACGTCGACTTGAGTTACCTAACTAAGTTAACCAAAGCCAGTCCGGTATTAATGTCCGAAATGATCAACGCATATTTAAAACAAACGCCACCATTAATTACGTCGATGAAGCAAAGCCACAAAGACAAAGATTGGTTTATGCTCAGAGCAACTGTGCATAAAATGATTCCCTCTTTTTCGATTATGGGAATTAATCCGAAATTTGCCGACCTTGCCAAAAAAATTCAAGAATACGCCGACAAATTAGAATTTTCTGTAGAACTCAATGATTTGGTTACACAACTAGAAAATGTGTGTATGCGATCGTGCGACGAATTAAAAAACGAATTAAATAATTTAAAATAAAACCTGTATTTAATACTGCGTCTTTCCCACGAAAGTAGGAATCCATAAAAAAAAGCAGTGCAAATAGATTCCCGCCTGCGCGGGAAAGACGCATACAAAATAAATTACATTGCTAAAAAAAGTACTTATGAAAACTGAAAATAGAATAAAATTGTTCCTCGTTGATGATGATGCTGTCTTTTTAAAAGCATTGGAAATCGAATTTCTTCACCACGGCGATTTCGAAATAGAAACGTTTCCTACAGGCGAGTTGTGTATCGAAAACTTGTCAAAAAGTCCCGATGTCATCGTACTCGATTATCATCTGGACGGCATTGTTAAAGGCGCCATGAACGGAATTGCAACGCTTGATAAAATAAAAGAATTCGCTAGTGAAATTCCAGTCGTAATGCTCTCCTCTCAAGATAAAATCGAGGTAGCCATAAAATGCATGCACCATAACGCCTTCGATTATGTTGTAAAAAGCGAAACCGCATTCGTGCGATTAAAAAAAATTATTTCGCTCATCTTCCTCTACAAAAAGATGAAAAAAGAACTCAATTGGTACATGGAGCGAATGTAGAATAATTCAAAATTTATAATTCTTTTTGTGTGTCCTCGATTGGGAAAAACTACGTTAAAACTTGTTTTAATCCATCTAAAACACATTCGGATTTAAAATGGGAATGTTACAACTTTTAACATAAATTCTATAAGTAATTATACGATTATAAACTGCAACTTTGTACTATCAATCGAACATATAAAATATATTAGTTAGTCCATTGTTTGGGAAAGTAATGGTAAAAGAGGCAAGAGTAACATCTTGCCTTTTTAACTTAATAACAAAAATCCAATCATGACAGTTTCATTATCTTTAGTAATAAAAAAAATAATTTTGGTTTTTCTCGTTTTCGCGGGATTGTACTTCGCCAAAGATTTTTTGATGCCCTTATTTATTGGAGGAATTTTGGCCACACTTTTTTTACCGTTTTGCAATTGGCTCGAACGTAAAAAATTCCCAAGAGGACTGGCTGTTTTTATTTCTTTTTTAGGATTATTAACCATTGTTACTTTAATTATTTCCCTTTTAGGATACAAAGTTTCTGAACTTGTAAACGACATCGCTAGTATCAAACAAAAATCAATTGACATTGGCATCAAAATACAAGATTACATCTTCAATCACCTCAATATTTCTATCGAGGAGCAACATCAAATTATCACTAAAGAACAACCGTCTTATGGCGATTTAATGCAATCCGTTTTAAGTTCGGTGAGCTATATAGTAACAAGTCTCATTTTGGTTTTGGTTTATTTTGTCTTTTTGCTGTACTACCGCAACCACATCAAAAATTTTATTTTTAAACTTACTTCAGTGCAACAACGTCCTAATATGGAAGTTATGATTCACGACGCTACACTTATTTCACAACAATATTTACTCGGACTTTCGAAGATGATTGTATTACTTTGGATTATGTACGGCATCGGATTTAGCGTAATTGGAGTCGAGAACGCTATATTTTTCGCCATACTTTGTGGCTTGCTAGAAATTGTTCCGTTTGTGGGGAATATTACCGGAACCATATTAACAGTAGTTGTAGCAGCAGTTAACGGCGCCAGTATATCGCTTTTAGGCGGAATCGTGATTACTTATGTTATTGTACAATTCATTCAAGGTTGGATTCTTGAACCTATGATTCTCGGACCACAAGTAAAAATCAATTCCTTATTTACCATCATTGCTTTGGTTCTCGGCGAATTGTTATGGGGAATTCCAGGAATTGTTCTCGCCATTCCACTTACCGCTATGTTAAAAATTGTTTGTGATCAAGTGGAAACCTTAAGACCGTATGGTTTTTTGATAGGTGAAATAAAAATGGATAAAAAAGAATGCAGCTATTTTAATAGTATAAAAAAAGCTTTTTCAACTAAAAAGTAAGTCATGCAATTTAAAATTAAAGATTTAGGACCCCTTTTTAAAACCACTTATAACGAATGGTATGACAAAGATCCTTTCCGTCAAAGTGCTGTCATTGCTTATTATGCGATTTTCAGTATCCCCGGATTATTGGTGCTTATTATTACCGTTGCTGGTTATTTCTTTGGAGTAGAAAATGTCAATCAAAAGTTAGTCAATCAAATAGCCAATACTTTGGGTTCTGAAACGGCGAATCAAATAAAAGAAACTTTAGAAAAATCGACACAATCAAAATCGACAACTTGGGGCTCGATAGTAGGTGGAATAATTTTATTGGTTGGAGCAACAGGTGTATTTGTAGAACTCCAAAAAACGTTAAACTTAATATGGAATGTAAAACTAAGAGTACAAAATAGTTTTATAACCATTCTTAAAGCACGATTATTTTCATTCGGGCTAATTCTTGCCATAGCTTTTTTATTGATTATTTCATTGGTAATTTCTACCGCTATTGCTGCTATGAGTGATTGGATAAAAACGGATACTTCCATTTTTATGATTTGCCTAGTGTACTTTTTTAATTTTATATTCTCATTGGGGATAATTTCGGCACTTTTTGCTATGATGTTTAAAATTTTGCCCGATGCCAAAATAAAATGGAAACACGTTTGGATGGGCTCTATAGTAACCGGAATATTATTTACAATTGGTAAAACCGGTTTGGCTTTTTATTTCGGAACAGCACATCCCGATTCGGTATACGGAGCTGCGGGCTCGGTGGTATTAATTTTATTGTGGGTTTCCTACTCTTCTATGATTTTATTTTTCGGGGCAGAATTTACTGCAGCTTACGCCAAAATGTATTCAGGAATCATCCCTCCAACAGCCATCGCAAAAGTGGAGATTCCTACAGCATTAGAAAAAACATTGTGATTTTATAAACTAATGGCTTATTTATTTCCCCGTGTATAAAATCAGCAATACCAATAGCTCCGAGATTAAACACCACTCAAAAGCGTGAATATTACAAACTATTCATAAAGTTATATAACTGATGTAAATGACATCCGACGCAACTTTGTCTTAACAAATTTAAACAGATAATTATGAAACTATTTATTCAAAACGTGTCCCAAAACAAAGGGAAACAAAAAACCAACACCGTTCAATCAGTGGGTAAAAAATTGCTTTTTCTATGTATGTGCATCGCAACTACACTAAGTACAAAAGCACAGACAGATGATAAAAAATGGAATGTCGGTCTACACGGAGGTATCATTCAATATCATGGAGATTTAGGCCATGACTATTTCAAAACCGATCATACCAATTATGGTTTTGCTGGACTATCTATTTCGAGATATATGGGTAAGTATTTAGATGCTAATTTGTTTTTTGCCAGAGGAGTTTTAGGATACCACAACGGGCCCGAACCACATTTTAAAAGTGATTTTAGTTCATTGGCTTTCAACTTACGTTTCAATTTTATCGGACCAGAATATCGACTTAGACCATACGTACAAGGTGGTGTAGGTGCAATTCTTTTCGACAATCAACTTAACTTTCACGATGAAAAAATTGATTATGCATTACCAACAGCTGGAGCAGGTATCAACTTCCGATTAACACCAGCTTTGGTTTTAAATATCCAAGAATCATTTATGTTTACCGATGGCGATACTAGAGATGGTGTTGTACAAGGTAAAAATGATGATTTTCTTTATCATAGTGCTGGTTTAACGTACAATTTTGGAAGCAAAAAAGACGCTGATAATGATGGTGTTTCCGACAGTAAAGACAAATGTCCCGATACTCCAGTTGCAGTTGTTGTCGATAAAAAAGGTTGTCCTTTAGACAAAGATAATGATGGCGTTGCCGATTATTTAGATACGTGTCCAGATGTTGCAGGTTCTGCAATGTTAAACGGTTGTCCTGATAAAGATAATGATGGTATTGCTGATGCAGATGACCGTTGTCCAAACCAACCTGGTTCAAAAATGTTAAAAGGTTGTCCGGATGCCGATGGTGATGGTGTTGCCGATTTGGATGACAATTGTCCAAATACCAAACCAGGTACAAAAGTAGATGCTAAAGGTTGTGTATCCGATAGCGATAATGATGGCGTTTCTGACGATATTGATCGTTGTCCTACAGTTGCAGGTCCAGCTAGTTTAAAAGGTTGTCCTGATACTGATGGAGATGGTGTTGCCGATTTAGATGACAGATGTCCAAATACAAAAGGTACAATGGTAAACAAAGGTTGTCCCGAAATTGCACCAGCAGATGCTGTTAGAATTACCTATATTGGAAGTAAAATATTTTTTGAAAACAATAGCGACAAATTAAAAGTAGCCTCACTTTCACAATTGGATGAATTGGCTAAAATATTATACCGTTATGAAGGTGCCAATTTAATAATTGAAGGACATACCGATTATAATGGTTCGGATGAATTCAATCAAACATTGTCACAAAAACGTACGGAGTCGGTTAGAGCTTATTTAATCCAAAAAGGAATAAGTACTTCAAGATTAACTGGAGTTGGATATGGAGAAAGCAAACCAATTGCCGATAATAAAACAACTTTAGGTAGAGCAAAAAACAGAAGAGTTGAACTTAAAACTTCGTACTAGTTACGAGTAAAGATTTGGTTAGTTTTGATTTTTTGGTGAAGGGCTGTCATTTTTTGGCAGCTCTTTTTTTATGCATATTCTTAATAGTCACTAATTTGGTTTTCATAAGAATTATGCAAATTATTCAACGAATTGTATAACATATATAATCGATGTTGGAATTAGTTTTACATAAGTATTTAAACTTAATTAAATATCATTAAACTTAATTATTATGAACAAAAGTGTATTAAAATTTGGATTGTTTTCTATAATTCTTTTAGGATTAAATTCTTGTCAAAACAAAGAAAACGAATTGGCTAATCAAAGAATTAGCGAATTAGAGAGTTATGTTGATTCTTTAAAAACAGTTTCAGCAGAAGATATGGAATCAAATTGGGATAAAATTTCAGAAGATTTTGATAGAAAAAGTACCGATGCTAATGATGCAGTAGCCACTCTTGATGAAAATTCTAGAGCAGCTTCACAAGAAAGAGTAATAGTTACTACTACAAAATATGGCGAATTTAAAGCGAGTATGGATGCAAAAGCAACTGCAGCTGCAGCTGTTCCAACAGCAAAACCATCTCAAAATCAATTGTTGAGAGATCGTTTGTTTGGAGCTGGAAAAATAGGTGATGATATGAGTTTTGCATGGGTAAACAAAGACAACATTTTAAGTGTTTATGAAACCTTTTTTCAATCGTATAAAGACAATAAAGGTGATTTTTCTAGAGAAGATTACGATGAAATAAAATTAATGTACGAAGCATTGGATACTCGTAAAAACACTGTTGAAAAAGAAGGTTTGTCAGCATCTGATAATTCATCCATTACATCAATCAAATTGAAATTTGGACCAATGTTTAAAGTAAACAGAGTTGGTGCTAAAAGCAGAGAAGGTGCTGAAGCAAAAGAATAAGCTTAATTATTAATTCAAGAGAAGAATGGCAATCAGGGATGGTTGCCATTTTTTTATCGCAGTGAAAGAGTACTTTTTTGTTGTTTTTAAAAATCAGAATGATGTAACATTTACCAAGAATTTTACAACACTTTTTATCTTTTTAAATAGACCTTTATACTGAAGGCATTACTAATGCTTTTGCAATTCGAAAAGCTATGGTAACAGTCAAAAAAGAAGGAATCATTTTAGAAAAAACAGACTTAATCTTTGAAAATGAAGGAGTCTTAAATCCGGCGGCAATTCAAGAAGATAATTTTATTCACATTTTTTACAGAGCCGTTAGCATAGGCAATTATTCCTCTATTGGCTACTGTAAATTAGATGGGCCATTAACCGTTGCGAAAAGAAATAATAAACCGCTTTTAGTTCCCGAATTTGAGTATGAAAAGCATGGTGTTGAAGACCCAAGAATTGTAAAAATAGAAGGAATTTACTATTTAACTTATACTGCTTTCGATGGTGTAAATGCTTTGGGATGTTTGGCAACCTCAACCGATTTAATTCACTTTGAAAAAAAAGGAATTATTGTTCCAAAAATTTCTTACGAAGACTTTAATTCTTTAGCCAAAACCAATGAGACAATACATGAAAAATATTTTCGTTTCAATGAACACCGTGAGGTTGCAGAAAAAGACGGAATTAAAATGCTGGTTTGGGATAAAAATGTCATTTTCTTTCCCAGAAAAATAAATAACAAATTTTATTTTATGCATCGCATAAGACCAGAAATCCAATTCGTTGTTGGTATCGAAAAACTAGAAGATTTGACAACAGAATTCTGGACAAACTATTTTAAAAATTTCAATAATTTCATTTTTCTTACTCCCAAATACGATCATGAAATTAGTTATTTAGGAGGCGGTTGTCCACCAATTGAAACAGACTTAGGTTGGCTCATCATTTACCACGGTGTAAAAGATAGCTTAGAAGGTTATGTGTATTCCGCTTGTGCCGCTTTATTCGATTTAGAAAATCCTCAAAAAGAAATTGCACGATTGCCTTATCCACTATTTAAACCCGAATATAAATGGGAATTAAAAGGAGAAGTAAACAATGTATGTTTTCCAACAGGAGCCATTGTAATTGGTGATAAATTATATATTTATTACGGTGCCGCCGATGAAAGAATAGCTTGTGCTTCACTACAATTGTCAGAGCTAGTAAATGAATTAATGCTTTACAAAAAATAAATGAGACCGAATATGAAACCGAATATGAAATATGTTTTTTCAAATAAAAGACAATTTAAAAATAATTCTTTCGATGAACTTAATTTTAAATTCAGTAAAACTTATTTGAAAGAAATCCTCTTTGTTACCTCGTATCCTCCAAGAGAATGTGGCATTGCAACTTATTCTGAAGATTTGATTTTTGCTCTAAATAATAAATTTAAAAAATCATTTCACATTTCAATTGCTGCCTTAGAATTAGGATTTGACAAGCATCATTATTCTGATGAAGTGGATTATGTATTGGAAACAGATAATCAAAATTCGTATCTACAGTTAACCGAAGATATCAATGCGAATAAGAATATTAAAATGGTAGTAATTCAACATGAATTTGGATTGTTCAAAACAAATGAAGCCGATTTTGCACATTTTTTAAAAGCACTAAACAAACCAATAATAATGGTTTTTCATACAGTGTTGCCGTCTCCAAATGAAATCTTAAAAACTATGGTTCAAGAGTATTATGATGTAGTTTCTGCTTTCATTGTAATGACCAATTCTGCCGCAAAGGTATTGGTTACGGATTATGAATTCGACAATCAAAAAATCACGGTTATTCCACACGGCACTCATTTAGTGGAACATTCCAACAAAGAGGTTCTCAAAGAAAAATACCATTTATCAGGGAGAAAAATCATTTCCACTTTTGGATTATTGAGTTCTGGAAAATGTATTGAAACTTCAATTCATGCCTTACAAACTATTGTTAAAGCGCAACCCGACGTACTCTTTTTAGTCATCGGAAAAACACATCCAACGGTGGTTAAAAACGAAGGGGAAATATACAGAGAAAGTTTGCAAGCCACAATAGCTGATTTAAAATTGGAGAAAAACGTGAAGTTCATCAATCAATATTTACCGCTAAATGAATTGTTAGATTATTTGCAACTCACCGATATTTATTTGTTTACTTCTAAAGATAGAAATCAAGCTGTAAGTGGCACTTTTTCGTATGCTATAAGTTGCGGATGTCCCATTATTTCAACTCCAATTCCGCATGCTTGTGAAGTATTAGAAGACGGAGTTGGAGTTATCATCGATTTTGAAAATCCACAGCAATTGGCAGAACAAGTCATTCGATTATTAAACGATGAACAATTGCGAAAAACCATTTCAGCCAATGGAATACACAAATTAGCTCCAACAGCTTGGGAAAATTCGGCTTTAGCGCACGCATTATTATTCCGTAAAATTGAAAATAAGATTGATTTGCAGTATACAATTCCTGAAATTAACCTCAATCATCTTAAAAATTTAACCACGCCATTTGGGATGATACAATTTGCGAATATCAACCAGCCCGATATTAATTCGGGGTATACATTAGATGACAATGCACGCGCATTGATAGCTATTTGTCAGCATTTTGAATTGACAAATGATACATCAGATTTAGAATATATTCACTTGTACTACGAATTCATCAAATATTGTCTTCAGACAGAAGGTTATTTTTTAAATTATGTAGATGAGGATAAAAATTTCACCAAACAAAATAATGAAAATTTATCCGATGCAAACGGAAGAGCAATATGGGCGTTGGGATATTTAATTTCAATCGGAGATACCCTAGATATTGAATTTTTGTATGATGTGAAAATTACTATGCAAAAAGCTATGGTTTATGTACGAAAAATTTATTCACCTCGAGCAATGGCTTTTATTATTAAAGGAATTTACTGTAGCAATTTAAAGATCAATTCTCTTCAGAATACTAAAATTATTATTGAGTTGTCTAACCGATTGGTTCAAATGTACCGACATGAATCGAAAATAGATTGGCAATGGTTTGAAAGCTATCTAACTTATGGTAATAGTATTTTACCAGAAGCCATGTTATGTGCTTATTTAGAAACAGGAAATAGTACTTATAAAGAAATAGCACAATCATCATTTGATTTTTTGCTATCAAAAATTTTTAATGAAAAAGGAATAAAAGTGATATCAAATGATGGTTGGATGCATTATCGTATTGTCGTCTTAAATACTAAAAATGGTGGCGAGCAACCTATCGATGTAGCTTACACTATATTAACATTGAGCGCCTTTTATGAAGCTTTTAAAGACGTAGCGCATTTGCAAAAGATGGAGCTTGGTTTTAGTTGGTTTTTAGGAAACAATCATTTAAATAAAATAATATATAATCCTTGTACTGGAGGATGTTATGATGGTTTGGAAACCAATTATATCAACTTAAATCAGGGAGCCGAGTCAACAGTAAGCTATTTGATGGCACGCTTAAAAATGGAAAACTATTTTAATACCAAAATTACAAAAATCACTTTAAAGAAAAAACAGTACCAATCCCTATTTCAAAATCAATCCTCGATAATATAAAAACACTATGGCAATTAAAAAAGTACACACTTTCGCTCCTAAAAAAAGTGATGCAAAGAAAAAAATGGAACCTTCAAATTCTAAAACAAAATCACCTAATTCGAAACAGAGTAGCCGAAAAAAGAGAAATGAATTTGGCGATGATGATGCATTTTAATTTCTAACTATAAAAATTATGGAAACAATAGTACAAAATTTATTTATTGTCGAAGAAAATCCTTTGACAGCAACTAATCTACAGAATTTTTTAAAAAAAAGATTTACAAATACACTTACTATTACAACTTTTAACGATGGACAAAGTCTTTTAAAAAAGGTGGATAATGATACTACAATAGTAATTATTGATTATGATTTAAAAGGAGAAAACGCCGATAAATTATTAATTGACATCAAAAAAATAAATCCAAAAACAGAAGTAATACTGCTTTCTTCCGACGAAGAAATTGGTACCGCCATTGATGTGTATAGAAATGGTGCCAAAGTCATTGTTCCCAAAAACAATGATCAATTTAAAAAGATTCTTTCGGTGGTCTATAAAATTCTGTATTATCCAGTTGAATTAACCAAACGTTTTTTCGGATTACAGGAACTTTTCGCCATTTTCGTTGTTGAGATAGCTTATATCGGATTGGTTGTTTTTATTGGTATGAAGTTATTTAGTTAATTTATTTTACATGTGAATTTCGTAACTTTTTGAACAAATTATGTAGTTTTCTTTTAAGCAAACCATCGCAACTTTATACTTTATAATTTCAAAACAAAAATTCAAAAAATAGTTGCCGAATTTAACTTACTAAAAAATAATATATGCTACCAAAAATTGGAATATCCGAAATTTACTTGCAAAAAAGCATCAATTTATTAGCGGTTGTTTTATCTGATGAGATGACGTTATACATCAAAACCAGAAAATTCCACTGGAATGTGGCTGGCGAGAGTTTTATGGAACTTCATAAGTTGTTCGAAGCGCAATACACCGAAATTGAACTGATTGTAGATGCTGTTGCAGAACGCATTGGTAAACTAGGAGGAAAAGCCATCGGAACCATGAACGAATTTACATTGCTTTCTCGAATAATCGAGCATCCTAATAAATATCCTGTGCAAAAAGCAATGATTTCCGAATTGCTTTCCGACCACGAAACCCTAATCGAAGAACTTCGGAAAGACATCGATGTCTGTGCTAACGAAAATCACGATGCTGGTTCTGCCGACATGTTAACTAGCATTATGCAACAACATGAAACAACGGCTTGGATTTTAAGACGTTACTTAAATTAATTATATGTACACCATTTCAATCCTATCTTCAAGCGTAAGAACAAGTCGTAAAAGTCACAATGTAGCCTTGTATTTTGAAAAGTATTTGGCAGAAAATTACAAAGCACACATTGAAATTTTAGATTTAAAAAGCTACAATTTTCCCATTTTTGAGGAACGGTTAAAATATCAAATATCGCCGAATTTAGACACACTCGAATTTAAAAACAAAATAATTGGATCGGATGGTGTTATCATTGTTTCGCCCGAATATAACGGAAGTTTCCCTGCTAGTTTAAAAAACGTTATTGATCTTTTGTATGAAGAATGGCATCGCAAACCAGTGGCGCTTTCAACTGTTTCGGCTGGAGATTTCGCAGGGTTGCAAGCCCTAACTCATTTACAGTTTGTATTTTGGAAAATAAGAGCATGGACATTTACCGCTAATTTTCCAGTAGCAAAAGTGCAAGATAAATTCGACGATTACGGAATCCCAACTCATAAAAAAGAAACCGATGCTTTGGCTAAAATCTTTATCGATGAATTTTTTGAATGTATTAAATCAAGTAAAAAGTAATCCCTATCAATGAAAAAGTCAATTCTTATAATATCGTTTCTCTTTCTGCTTTTTGGATGCAAAAAAAAAGAAGAACAAAATTTCTCTGATTTATTTCTTGATGAAACAGTCATAACTACTTTTTTTAAAAATCATCCAGAAAGTAAAGCTGTTCAAAGTGAAGTGAATTTATTTTACCAAAATAGAGATTACCAGTACGCTTGGTTTAACAAAGGAGGAATGACAGAAGCCGTGCCGAATTTTTATAATCAATTGCAAAATTACAGTGATGATTTTGGTGACAATAGCTTTAAAATTGCACAATTAGAAGCGCTGATTAACTCCATTAATACGGATGAAAATGCCTCTAAATACAATCAAAAAGAAAACGAGCAATTAGAATTACAACTAACGGCTACCTTTTTTAAATACTCTAAAAAAGTCTATAGTGGCGCAACCAAAAACCCACATCAATTGGATTGGTTTATTCCATCAAAAAAGAAAAATTATCAGTCATTATTAAATTCTTTAATAGTAAAAGATGAAGATGATACAACCAACGAACCCATAAATAAGTACTATAAAAACCTACGGCAAAAACTACGTGAATACCGAATTATTCAAGATAATGGCGGATTTCCAAAAATTGTTACTGATAAAAAACTACTCATAGAAAAGGAAAGCGATTCGTGTTTGCTGAATGTCAAAAAGCGCCTTTTCCTTTCAAGAGATTTGAAAACGAATGATAAAACCATCCTTTTTACATCAGATTTAGCGAAAGCGGTTTCTCATTTTCAACAGCGATTAGGTTTACCTGAGAATGGGAAAATTGATCGTGCCACGCTTATCGAATTGAATCGAACCGTCGATTTTAGAATTAAACAA
>JAYVFV010000037.1:0-6083 GCA_043772885.1 Flavobacteriales bacterium | reverse complement strand
ATGTTTACGGATTATCAATAAATAAAACTAAAAGGAACTTAAACGGTTCCTTTTTTATTTTAATAATGTTTCAAAACGGCGTATTTTTTTTGTAAGTTAAATAATATAAAAATTGATTTAAATTGCCATTAATCGTTATTTTACGTCATTAATCGATGATTTTGTTTGATTTTATTTGTTCAGTGTAAAAATAGTTAGTAGTTTTATCCTACGTTCTTCAATAAGATAACCCTAAATCTTAAACCTATGCCTAGAATGATCTATGATTACACTAAATCTATTTTAGAAAGTGTAAGCTTCGACCCAATTCTTTTTAAAAAAGAGTTGAAAAAAGGACTGCGCAATTTGTTACCTCATGAGGTCGAGCATTTAAGTAACTGGTTGTTGTTTTATACAACCAATAAACCGGAATTAAAAAACTGTTTATCGGATTTTAAATTTGATGAAAATAGAAATGGAGTTTGTTAACTCCATTTCTATTTTATTGGTTTTGGACTTATTATTTGCACATTATTAAATACGATTGCGCCTTTAATTACACCAGCAATAGTGCTTCTTAACGCATCAATGATGTGAATTTTTAATTCGTTTTTCGGATAAATTAAACTGACTTCTCGAGCAGGTTTTGGTTCCTTAAAATGACGCAATTTATTTTGATCTTTCTCGCTTAAATTTAAAGTGTGTAAATACGGTAGAAGCGTCGTCCCAAGACCTTCATCTGCTAATTTTATTAAGGTTTCAAAACTTCCACTTTCCAATTGAAAATGATTGTATTCCAAATTTGCATTGTTTTTACACAAATTTAAAATGCTATCTCTAAAGCAATGTCCGTCTTTTAATAATAATATTTCATCCAAATTTAAATCGTCAATTTCAATTTCTTTTTTATTGAAACTGCTATGACTTTCCGGAATATAAGCTACAAAAGGTTCATAATACAAAACGATTTCCTTTATTTTATCTTCTGCTAAAGGTGTTGAAGCAATAGCAGCATCCAAATGACCATTTTTTAATTTAAAGATAATATCTTCTGTATTCAACTCTTCAATTATCAGTTTTACTTTTGGATATTTTTTAATAAAGTTATTCAAGAACATTGGTAATAGTGTAGGAGTTACAGTCGGAATAATTCCCAAACGAAATTCACCTCCAATAAATCCTTTTTGTTGGTCTACAATGTCTTGGATTCTATCCGCCTCTATAACGATATTTTTAGCTTGATTGACAATTTTTTGCCCAATTTCTGTCAGCTGAATCGGTTTTTTCGTTCGGTCAAAAATTTTAATTCCTAATTCTTCTTCCACTTTTTGAATTTGCATGCTCAATGTGGGTTGCGTAACAAAGCATTTTTCGGCAGCAAAAGTGAAGTTTTTGTATTCGGCTACAGCCAATACATATTGTAATTGCGTGATGGTCATTGTATAATAATTTATGATGTAAATGTAAAAACTATCAATTAAATTTATAGTTAAAATCGATATAATATTTAGATTTATTAAAAATTGAAAATAAATGTTAAAAATTTTATAATAAAATTTTGTTTTGTAAAATGAAAAACTACTTTTGCGATATGAAGTTAATAGCACGATTTATATTATTTGTATTTGTAGCTTTTCTTACAACGCCAACTATTGTTACGTTGATTGAAAAGAATACCGATATATCTATGTTCTATAGCTTTGCTGAAGAAGAAAATAATAAAGATCTTAAAGAAATTAAAGCCGATTTAAGACTTAATTTTGATTATTCAATTGTGAAAATAGTAGAGTATCAAAATTCTACAATTATTTCCGAAAATCTTACACGTCATGATAATATAGCAGAGGAAATCTTTATTCCTCCACCCGAATTAGTTTAATACATCCAATTTATTCGTTTTTTGCATTTGCAAAAACTATCTATTTGTATTCAATTAATTATAAAGGTAATGACAAAAAAAATCAATCTTTTTGCAAACCTTAAATCTGATTTTGCGTCAGGTTTAGTGGTTTTTTTGGTTGCAATTCCATTGTGTTTAGGTATCGCATTGGCTTCTGGCGCACCACTTTTTTCAGGAATTATAGCCGGCGTTGTTGGCGGAATTGTAGTCGGATTTTTAAGTAAATCACACATTAGCGTTTCGGGTCCAGCTGCAGGTTTAACAGCCATAGTTTTAACTGCAATAACCGATTTAGGTGCGTTCAATATATTTTTAACAGCAGTTGTAATTGCTGGTGTGATTCAATTGGCATTGGGTTTTATAAAAGCGGGAAGCATTTCGAATTATTTTCCTACCAATGTTATTGAAGGAATGCTTGCCGGAATTGGAGTTATTATCATTTTAAAGCAAATCCCACATGCTTTTGGTTATGATCCCGATTTTGTTGGAGACGAAGCCTTTTTTCAATCGGACGGTGAAAATACATTTTCTGAATTATTTCAGATTTTCAACCATATCCAATTGGGTTCTGTTTTAATTGCTGTTGTTTCATTAGCAATATTAATTTTATGGAATAAAGTCGAGTTTCTAAAAAAGATAAAACTAATTCCAGCCGCTTTAGTAGCGGTAATTGTTAGTATTATTTTAAACGAGTTCTTAATTCAATCCAACAGTAATTTGGCTGTTTTGAAAGAACATTTGGTTAGTTTGCCTGTGCCAACATCACTTGAAGAATTTAAAAGCATCATTATAACGCCCGATTTTTCTGCGCTAACCAATTCTAAAGTTTGGATTGTCGGAATTACTATAGCAATTGTTGCTTCTATTGAAACGCTTTTATGTATTGAAGCTGCTGACAGAATGGATGTTCAAAAACGTTACACCGATACCAATGTCGAATTAAAAGCACAAGGAATAGGTAACATTTTAAGTGCGTTTATTGGCGGATTGCCAATGACATCTGTAGTGGTAAGAACAACTGCCAATAATTCGGCTGGAGCCAAATCAAAAATGTCTACTATAATTCATGGTATTTTATTATTGATTAGTGTTTTGGTCATTCCAACTATTTTAAATAAAATTCCATTAGCAACTTTAGCTGCCGTTTTATTAATGATTGGTTACAAGCTAGCTAATCCTAAAACTGTTAAGCATTTTTGGAAAAAAGGAAAATACCAATTCATTCCATTTATGGCTACTTTATTAGCTGTTGTTCTTACTGATTTGTTAAAAGGTGTAGCATTGGGAATGATAATTAGCGTCATTTTTATCTTAAAAGGAAATATGCAAAGAGCTTATAAATTTAGAAAAGAAGAATACCATGATGGTGATGTTATTCATATTGATTTAGCGCAAGAAGTTTCGTTCTTGAATAAAGCGGCTATTAAATCTACATTAGCATCTATTCCAGAAAATTCTAAAGTCGAAATCAATGCTTCAGATACTGTTTATATTGCTCATGATGTATTGGATTTAATAAAAGAATTTAAGATAATAAAATCAAAAGAAGAAAATATCAAAGTCAAATTAATTGGTTTCAAAAAGGCTTATGGCCTAGTGGCAACTGGTGAAGAAGAAAAACATGTATTTGTTGAACATAAATTAAAAAATTAAAAAAATATGAAAACATTAAATAAAGAAATGCAATCAGCCATAACTCCTTCAATGGCATTAGATATATTAAAAGAAGGAAATAAAAGATTCATGAATAATTTGAAGGCCAATAGAAATCTTTTAGAGCAAGCCAACGAAACTTCGGACGGTCAACACCCGTTTGCAGTTATCTTAAGTTGTATTGATTCGAGAACTTCAGCAGAGCTCATCTTTGACCAAGGTTTAGGAGATGTTTTTAGCGTTCGAATTGCTGGAAATATCATAAATGAAGATATTTTAGGAAGTATGGAGTTTGCATGTAAAGTAGCAGGTTCAAAAATTATTGTAGTTTTAGGACACACTAAATGTGGAGCTGTTAAAGGCGCTTGTGATCATGTTGAAATGGGAAATCTCACTGCTTTATTAAGTAAAATTCAACCTGCAGTTTATGACGAAAAAACAATAACAGAAAATCGAAGCTCTTCTAATGATGCGTTTGTAGAAAAAGTAACTTCGATAAATGTGAAACGCACTGTGATTGGCATTATGGAGCGCAGTCCAATTTTAAAAGAAATGATTCAAAATGGTGAAATTGGAATTATTGGAGGAATCCACAATATCACAAATGGCGAAGTTGCTTTTTACGAAAATTAAAAAAAATTAAATACATTACTAAAGAGACCGTTTTTAATGGTCTCTTTTTTTTGTATTAATAAAAAGAGTAGTTTTATACTTCGAAAAGAATTTAAATAGATGAGCGATTTTTATAAAAAAATAATAGACAATAATAAGAAATGGGTTGAAGCACAAATAGCCAACGATCCAGAATATTTTAAAGATTTATCTAAAGGACAAAATCCGCCACTCTTATGGATAGGTTGTTCCGACAGTAGAGTTACCGCCAACGAAATTATTGGTGCCAAACCTGGAGAAGTTTTTGTCCACAGAAACATTGCCAACATGGTAATTCATTCCGATATGAACATGTTGAGCGTTTTAGATTATGCTGTAAATGTGCTAAAAGTGAAGCACGTAATTGTGTGCGGACATTATGGATGTGGTGGAATTAAAGCCGCAATGGGTAACGATTCTATCGGAATAATCGACAATTGGATTCGTCACATTAAAGACATTTATCGTTTACACAATCACTATCTGGATTCAATTATAGAGGAGGACAAACGTTTTAATGCTTTTGTAGAACTCAATGTAAAAGAACAAGTTTTCGATTTGGCAAAAACATCCATCGTGCAATCGGCGTGGCGAAATGGTCAGGAGTTAACCTTACACGGTTGGGTTTACGGTTTGAATTCGGGTTATATAACCGATTTGAATGTCAATCTTAGTTCGGATGTCGATTTGGATACCGTTTACCAATTAAAATTCTAATCTTCTAAATTCTCATTAAAAGCCGATGGCAATAATTGAGGAATAAATTTTATTAAAATCGGCAACAATAATGCGCCACCCGGAAGTAAAAAAATAGTCAACGACGGAATGCTTTTGCAGATGTCCAGTAACTGTTTTTTTACTTTCTTTTTTTCTTCTTTCGACAAATCTTTATTGGTCGATTTTGCCAACAGCTGCATTAATTCCTTGCTTTCGGATATTTCTTTCGTCAGTCGTTTTTTATTTCTATTAATCAGTAAAACAACACCATTTGTTGTTTGTTCGTAAAAATGCTTTACAGGATTGGAATAATTAAAATATTGAATTTTACTTTTGTGAGTCGAAATAAATTCATTCGTACTCAAAACACTTACGTCAATAAAAGAATCGGGCACTTTCATTGATTCTGCTAATTTGTGCAAAAAGTAAATTTCTTCATTTTCGACAACATTATCACTCCATAAAGTCAGTCCAGTTAAATCAAGTAAGTAATATTTTTCAAATGCATCTGTAAAATAGTCTAACGGTAAAGCATCCATATTTTGAACACTAATTTTAGAAAATTTAGTATAACGTACCGAAGCTTCAAATAATTTAATCAGCAAATCATCGTGTTGCGATTTTACGGTTTTAATTTGTAACGCAAAGGAAACTAAACTCATAATCGTTTCTTCAATGCGTTTTAAATATTTATCTGGAATTTTCCCTTCTAATAAATAATGACGAAAAGCCAAAACATCTACAAACAACAAGGCATTCGTAACGATATGCGAAAAATTCTTGCTTATAATATCTTTGTTCGTTTGTACGCGTTCATTGATTATGTTTTCTAGTTTTGAACTGGATGAAGAAGATATAATTTTGTTTAGAAAACTAAAACCTTTCGGACTCATTTCATTGTAAAAAGAAACCGCTTTTTCGATAAATTTTTCTGGAATTGCAGTTTTGGATGTAAAACAAAAAAAATCAAATAAAGTAGTGAGTAAAGCTATTTTGGAAATTTCTTCGGATTTCCAATTTTCAATGTTTATTTGAGAATTGTTGTTAACTGAAATGATGTGTCCGTATATAAATCCGGTTTTTCTAATGTTGATGTATAATGACAAACTATCCACAGCATCATAATCGAATGCTGTTTTTTGTTCTGCAAAATATTTGTCAATCCAGCCGTTTGCCGATGGGT
>JAYVFV010000036.1:0-2200 GCA_043772885.1 Flavobacteriales bacterium | reverse complement strand
CTGTGAATGTTTTCCATCATGATTTGAAAACCATAGAAGAATTTTGCTTCTGGATATTGGACTTCATTTACGAAATTTTCAGCCAAATTTTCATTTACGATACCGTCAGAAGCAGCAAAAAAAGCTAAGATGTGTTTGATGAAATAGCGTTCTTCATCATTTAATTTGTTGTTCCAATCGTTTAAATCGGTATGCAAATCGATTTCTTCAGCAGTCCAAAAACTGGCTTCCATTTTTTTGTACCATTCCCATATGTCGTGGTGTTTGATAGGAAAAATCACAAAACGATTTTTATTTTCTTGGAGGATTGGTTCTATCGCAGACATAATTTTGAGGATATTTAAGATTTTTTTAACTTTTTTGACTGTTACAAAGATTGTCATTTGAAATGGAAAAAGAAAGCCAAACTTATTCACAATCGGATTTAGTTTTTAACAATGCGTAAGAATTTTACTGTTTTCAATTTTTTATATAAACTACTGTTTAACAGTAAATTACAATTCGTTAAAATTAAAAAAATCCCTAAAAATAAGGGATTTATAGTTATTAAAATTTTATTTTCGTAAAGTTTTCGCAAGGGCTCCATTACCAAAATGTAAATAAAAAACGCAACATTTTTTACATGTTGCGTTGCTCTATTTTGAAAAGAGAATTTCTATTTACTTGTCATCAGAAATATAGGTTTTATTCCCGTTTTTATTGATGTAATATCTTCCTCCTCTTGGACCTGTAAATACTTTTTTACCTTTATAAGAGCCCGTTACTTTATCGGTTGCTTTTTTCTCAGCTACTCTTGAAGCGGGAGTGTTTTTAAGATCTTCTGATTCTTCTTTGGCTGTTTTTTTAACAACTTTTGCTTTAGCTTCTTTTGTTGTAACCTCTTTAAATCGTTTATCTGGAGTTCCGTCTTTTTTTGTTTTAGAAGCGTTTTTTGTTGCTACCTCTTTAAATCGTTTGTCTGGAGTTCCATCTTTTTTTGTTTTAGATGCTTTTTCTACAACCTCTTTTTTTGCATTTGACGTAGTTTCATTTACTTCTTTTTTAGCTTTTGAAACGGTAGCTTTGGTTTCTATCGTTACTTTTTTAGCCGTTTTTTCTGTTTTATCTTCTACTTTTTTGGCTGTTTTTTCTGTTTTATCTTCTACTTTTTTGGCTGTCTTCTCTGTTTTGTCTACAACTTTTTTTGTTGTTTTCTTCGTTTTTGCAGCTGCTGTTTTAGCTGCTGCTTTGGTTTTTGCTGCTGCTTTTTTAGCTGCTGCTTCCGTTTTAGCTTTCGCTTTTTTTGCTGCTACTGTAAGCTCTTGTGAATAGAAAGTGTTGGAGAACACAAAAACAAGACATAATACAATTAGTTTTTTCATCGTGATTTCAGTATTATTGGTTATCAATAATTAAAATTAAGAAATTATTTTGAACCACAAACATTATACTTTGCTTTTTAAATACAATTATCTTTTAACTGAAAACAAATACAAAAAAACTTTCCGAATAGCCCTGATGGAAGGAAATGCCGCGCATGACGAACAGCAGGAATTACGATTACCGATAAAGCCCAAACCACTCGCTTCTAAAAAAATTTAGCCACACACTATGATTATCAAAACTTTTCAAAATTCAAAATTCGTTATTTAAAATTCATAATTCAAGAGTGTGGAAAGTTCAATTTTGAAGTTTAAAAAAAGAGGTGTTAAAAATAAGCTCTCAACTGAACGCTTCCTGTGTGTATGGTTTTACTTGTTTCACTTTTTCTTCCTTGGTAATTCACATTGATATCAAGATATTGGGTGAGGTTTTTTTGCAATAACAATCGCCACGTTTGATTTTTGCCTGGTTGCAATCCTTCGAGCATTTGAAATCCAACTGCCGACAAACTGCTTCCTGTAAAATCATTGTTGTACAACGAAAATTCGCCATTGGCCGTAAATTGCTTTTTACCCGAATACGTAAACGAAGTTCCAAAACGATTTTGCGTTAAGAGTTCGTTATTGAAGATTTTATTTTCCTTTTTTTGGTATTCGTAAAACAAATCCCAGCTCGTATTTTTAGAAAACAAGTACGAGATTTTTGGTGCCAATTGATACCCTTCTATCTTATAATTTCGTGCGGCATAATTTTCAGAAGCAATGGTAGAAAAAATGGTTTTAGTCGAAAAATTAACCAGCCAACTTTTGTCAATTAAATGCAAATACTGCAATTGATG
>JAYVFV010000035.1:0-6138 GCA_043772885.1 Flavobacteriales bacterium | reverse complement strand
TTCGGTAGTTGTAGGATAGCTTTTCTGATTATCTCCTTGTGTTTTTATCGCGTCAAGCAATGACAAATCGTAGATAATGTCGACCATTTTATTTTCGTCTATCAAATTTTCTGGTGCTTTAACAACCGTTTCATTACAGCTTGTAATGAGTACGAAAATTGCTAAAAAAGGTATAAGTAATTTCTTCATGAGAAACGGTTTATCTATTAAAAAGTAATCGTTGACCGGCCTGAATATCTTTAAAATTAAAATTGTGATAAACGAGTTGTCCGTTAACAAAAGTATGCGTAATTCTTGATTTAAAAGTAGTTCCTTCAAACGGCGACCATCCACATTTGTAAAAAATATTTTCTTTTTTCACATTCCATGGCAAACCCGAATCCACAATGGCTAAATCGGCATAATAACCTTCTTTAATAAATCCGCGTTTCTCAATTTTGAAAATTTTTGCCGGATTATGAGCCATTTTCTCCACTATTTTTTCGATAGATATTTTCCCTTGATGGTACGCTTCAAACATCGCAACTACAGCATGCTGAACAAGTGGCCCTCCGGATGGCGCTTTTAAATACGATTCCGATTTTTCTTCTAAAGTATGCGGCGCATGATCGGTAGCAATAACATCGATCGTATCGTCGAGTAGTGCTTTCCATAAAGCTTCTCTGTCGGTTGCCGTTTTCACAGCTGGATTCCATTTGATAAAATTTCCTTTTGTTTTGTAGTCTTCGTTGGTAAACCAAAGATGATGAATACAAACTTCGGCTGTGATTTGTTTCTCTTCAAGTGGGATTTTATTGGTAAACAATTCCATTTCCTTAGCGGTCGACAAATGAAACACATGCAAACGAGCTCCGGTTTTTTTCGCTAATGCAATCGTTTTGGAAGAAGACAGATAACACGCTTCTTCACTTCGAATTAAATGATGAAACTCGACTGGAATATCTTCACCGTATTCGGCTTTGTAGTTAGATAAATTGGATTTTATTGTTCCTTCATCTTCACAATGGACTGCAATTAACATTTTTGTACTAGAAAATATTTTTTCTAACGCCGCTTCATTATCTACTAACATATTTCCAGTAGACGAACCTAAAAATAATTTTATTCCGGCAACGTTTCTCGGATTTGTTTTTAGAATTTCTTCTAGATTGTCGTTCGTTCCGCCCATCATAAACGAATAATTAGCATACGATGTTTGGGAAGCAATCTCGTATTTCTGTTCTAATAATTCTTGAGTTACCGCATTCGGAATCGTATTGGGTTGTTCGATAAACGATGTGATTCCGCCCGCAATTGCTGCTCTACTTTCGGTAGCGATAGTTCCTTTGTGCGTTAATCCGGGTTCACGAAAATGTACTTGATCATCAATCACGCCCGGAATAAGATAATTCCCTTCGGCATCAATTACTTGACAATCGGAACTTTTATGGCTAATGTTTTCGGCGATTTCGGTAATAAATTCGCCTTCAATGAGAACATCGCCTTCAAAAATATTCCCTTCATTTACAATTTTAGCATTTTTTATTAAAACCGTATTCATAGCTAATTTATAATGTATTAAAAAACTTTTTCATCCGTAAAGACAAGACTCCAAAAACGGCTTCCTTAATTATAGAACCACTCATTTTTGATTGTCCTTTGGTTCTGTCTGTGAATATTACTGGCACTTCTTGTATGGTAAATCCTTTGGCAAATACTCGGTATTTCATTTCAATTTGAAAGGCATAACCGATGAATTTTATTTTATCTAAATTGATACTTTCTAACACATGCCGTTTGTAACAAATAAATCCAGCTGTCGCATCCATAATTTTCATTCCAGTTATCATTCGTACATATACCGAAGCAAAATAAGAAAGCAAAACCCTACTTAAAGGCCAATTTACAACATTCACACCTGTTACATAGCGCGATCCTATTGCTAAATCGGCGGTATCAAAATGACAAGCGGTATATAATTTTTCGAGATCGTTGGGATTATGAGAAAAATCGGCGTCCATTTCATAAATAAATTCATAGTCTTTTTCTAATGCCCATTTAAATCCGTGTACGTATGCGGTTCCTAATCCCGACTTTTTAGTTCGTTGTTCTAAAAACAATTGTGTTGGAAACTCCTTTTGAAGTTCGATTACTTTTTTTGCTGTTTTATCTGGAGAGTTATCGTCTATTATTAAAACATGAAATGACTTATGTAATGAAAACACTGCTCTTACAATACTTTCAATATTTTCAATCTCGTTATATGTAGGAATAATTACTATACCGCAATTCATAAACTAATAAATAATTTAGTGCAAAAATACTCATTTTATCAATTTGGAATCTTAATAATAGTATAATACTATTAAAGAAATAAAATTTAGTAATTTTGTTGCCAATGATAGCACTTGAATTACAACCGAGGATAATTGAAAATAAAGATTGGGCAACCCTAGTTTTTGTTGCCGCGTTTGCCTTAGTCGTTATAGCAAAATCGACTTTTGAAAGTCGTTTTCACGACTTTGTTAGGATAATTGTATCGGATAAATATTTAAAAATTTACAAAGAAAGCAATCATTTAATGAGTGGTTTTAACGTGATTTTATTTATTGTAAACATTGTCTCTTTGTCCTTTTTCATTCAAATTGCTTTCCATCATTTTGGCTATGGCTCTAAAACCGATTGGGTTTTGTTTGTTCAGATATTTACTTTACTAACCGTATTTATTCTTTCGAAGTTTCTAATTGAAAAAATTATTGCTGAGACATTTAATATAGAAGAAGTTATAGAAGAATTTAATTTACAGAAAGTCAGTTACAGAACTTTCGTCGGACTCTTATTATTGCCCGTAACCATTTTGTTGTTTTATAGCGATTATTCGGCAGATTCTCTTTATATCGGCATTATTGTTAGTTTATTGATAATAAACGCTATAACATACCTGCTTTCTTTAAAAATTTATCAAAACTTAATAATAGCGAAGTTGTTTTATTTTATTTTGTATCTTTGCGCACTTGAAATAGCACCATACTATTTCATTTATTATTTGATTACAAAAAATTAGAAGAAGAAGAATGTCAAATTTGAAAGTGAAAACGATTTTGGTGTCACAGCCAGAACCTAAGGTTGAAAATTCACCTTATTTTGATTTACAGCAAAAGCACAAGGTAAAAGTTGATTTTCGTTCTTTTATACACGTAGAAGGCGTTAGCGCTAAAGATATCCGAGCTCAAAAAATTGACTTGAATAACTTTACCGCTATCATATTGACAAGTAAAAATGCCGTTGATCATTTCTTTAGAGTCGCAGACGAAATGCGCTATAAAGTTCCAGAAGATTTAAGATATTTTTGCCAATCAGAAGCCATAGCTTTTTACCTGCAAAAATATGTAGTATACAGAAAGCGTAAAATTTATGTTGGTCAAAAAGATTTTGCTGACATGTCTACGCTCTTCAAAAAATACAAAGAAGAAAAATATTTATTACCGGCTTCCGATCAGTTAAATGCCGATGCTCCTATAACTTTAAACAACCTAAAGATAAATTGGACACAAGCCATTTTTTACAAAACAGTAATGAGTGATTTGTCTGATTTGGCCGATGTGTATTACGATGTATTGGCATTTTTTAGTCCAACCGGAATCAAATCGTTGTTCAAGAATTTTCCAGATTTCCAACAAAACAACACACGTATTGCGGTTTTCGGAAGCACAACTCAAAAAGAAGCGTTGGAACACGGATTGCGAATTGATATTTTAGCACCAACTCCAGAAACGCCTTCCATGACAATGGCATTAGAAAAATACATTGCGGAAGCCAACAAAGGAAAATAAATTTACTTTATATAAAATAAAAAGTCCCGATAAATATCGGGACTTTTTTGTTTTATGAAATAGTAACTATTATAATTGTGGTCCAGCTTTTACTAAATTCAAACCTTCATTATTATCAGTATATTGTACGAAGTTTTTAATGAATCGCGCCGCTAAATCTTCCGCTTTCGTATTCCATTCATTAGCATCAGCGTACGTGTCTCTTGGATCTAAAATCGCAGGATTTACATCATGTAACGATGTTGGCACTATAAAATTAAAAGTCGGAATTGTTTTCGTAGTCGTTTTCTCAATAGAACCATCAAGAATAGCATCGATAATCGCACGCGTATCTTTTATAGAAATACGTTTACCTGTTCCGTTCCAACCCGTATTTACCATATAAGCAGTCGCCTTGTGTTGCTCCATTTTTTTAACTAATTCTTCTCCGTATTTGGTTGGGTGCAACGTTAAAAACGCTTTTCCAAAACATGCAGAAAATGTTGGTTCTGGTTGTGTAATTCCTCTTTCGGTTCCTGCTAATTTTGCTGTAAATCCGGAAAGGAAATAATATTTGGTTTGTTCAGGCGTCAATTTAGAAACGGGAGGCATCACTCCGAAAGCATCCGCAGTTAAGAAAATTACTTTTGTTGCGTGACCTGCTTTTGATACTGGTTTTACAATATTGTGAATGTGATTTATTGGATAGGAAACTCGTGTGTTTTGCGTAACAGAACCGTCTTTGAAATCGATTTTTCCATTGGCATCAACAGTAACATTTTCTAATAAAGCGTCTTTTTTGATAGCTCCAAAAATATCAGGTTCATTTTCGGCACTTAAGTCGATGGTTTTGGCATAGCAACCTCCTTCAAAATTAAATACTCCGTCATTATCCCAACCGTGTTCATCATCACCAATTAATTCTCTTTTTGGATCGGTAGATAAAGTAGTTTTTCCGGTTCCAGATAATCCGAAGAAAACAGCAACATCGCCAGCTGTACCTTTATTAGCAGAACAATGCATTGAAGCAATTCCTTGTAATGGTAAATAGTAATTCATCATCGCAAACAATCCTTTTTTCATTTCACCACCGTACCAAGTTCCGCCAATAATTTGAATTTTTTCGGTTAAATTAAAAGCTACATATACTTCCGAATTCAATCCGTGAGCACCGTAATCTTTAAAACTTGTTTTCGAACCATTCATTACAATAAAATCAGGCTCGCCAAAATTTTCTAATTCTTCTTCCGTTGGGCGGATGAACATATTTTTCACAAAATGTGCCTGCCATGCCACTTCCATAATAAAACGAACTTTCAATCGGGTATTTTCATTGGCACCACAAAAAGCATCAACAACAAACAATCGTTTTCCGGAAAGTTGTGCAACAGTAGTTTCTTTTAAGGCATTCCAAGTAGTTTGTGAAATCGGTTTGTTATCGTTAACCGCTTTGTCAGAATTCCACCAAATCGTATTTTCAGTAACACTGTCTTTAACAATGTATTTATCTTTTGGCGATCTTCCAGTAAATTCTCCTGTCATTACATTTACCGCTCCAAGTTCTGAAAGTTGACCTCTTTCGTATCCTACTAAATTCGGATTTAATTCTTCATTAAATAAAACTTCAAAGCTGGGATTGTATACTATCTCTTTAGTAGTAAGGATTCCATATTTTTCTAACGAAATCGATTTCGTAATTTGAGAGGAGTTATCCATAAAAATAAATTATATTACGTTTAATAATAAGACAGCAAAGTTAAAAATTATATTTTAGATACGCTTGAAATACTTAACTTTTATCTTTTTTTCTTTGTGAATTGAATGAGCAATACACCCCAAGCCGCTATCAATAAAGTGCCTCCAATTGGTGTTACAAATCCGATTACTTTAAAATTAATTTTAGAAATGCTCATGGTCGACAGCAAATATATCGAACCCGAAAAGAGTATCACACCTACTATAGTTAACGCAACAATTGTCTTTTTAGTTTTAGCAGTCAAATGATTTGTCAATCCAATGAAAAGCAAAAACAAAGCATGATACATTTGGTATCTTACGCCGGTTTCAAAAGATGTCAATTCCTCTAAAGTCAATACTTTTTTCAAAGCATGAGCGCCGAATGCTCCTAAAATAATTGCGGTCATTCCAAAAAAAGAAGCGGTAGAAATTATTTTTGTTTCCATTTTAAAAAGTTTATAAATAAACCCAAATTTATCTGTTATCTAATGAAATAGAAAGGTTTTTAGGTTTTCTTTTAGAAATAAATAACTTTAAAATTTATATTTGCACATTAATTATTTCAAATAAATAAAATACTCTTCTTAATTTGTTCCTTTCTGATTTTTTG
>JAYVFV010000034.1:0-2227 GCA_043772885.1 Flavobacteriales bacterium | reverse complement strand
ACCAATCCTAAATTTTGTCCAAGTTGAGTTGGAGCTCCTTTTACCTTTAATTCAATAGTATACCAAAGTTCGATGGTGTTCGAGTTGATAATGGTTTTGGCCTTTTTGCAATTGTAACCCAATATTTTTTTGGAATCGTTTAGGAATTCAAAAGTTTGCTTAGATAATGAAAGACTGTCTTTTGAAAAAATGGTACTACTTTCATTTAAATCAGCAATTTGAATAAAAGTATTCGTTTCTCTTTCTAAATTAAAAAACTCTGAAGGATATTTTGATTTGTCTTCATCAATAGATTTTGAAATTACTCTTGTTAGTGATTCATTTGAATATACAATAATTGGATCCTGGTTTTCAATCAAACTCCCGTTGGAACTTTTCAGATAAGTAATTTTATAGTTTTGGGAAAATAGATTCCCGCAAACTAGTGGCAAAACAAATAAAAGTAATTTTTTCATTACAAAAACTTTGAATAGAAAAGTAAATTTCTTACTTTAGATGAAAATTTGGAATCGTGAAAGAGGATTTTCTTCATTATGTATGGCAATATAAGAAGTTTGACTTTTCTAACCTAACAACTGTTTCGGGAGAATTGCTAACTATAACCAATTGTGGAAATTATTTGCAACAAACCGGACCGGATTTTTTTAACGCCCAAATTGTTTTAGGCAATCAAAAATGGGCAGGAAATGTTGAAATCCATATAAAATCTTCCGATTGGTATTTGCATCATCACGAGAAAGACCCGAATTATGAGAACGTAATCCTGCATGTAGTTTGGGAACATGACACACCGGTTTTCAGAAAAGATAATTCCGAAATTCCGGTTTTGGAACTTAAAAACTATATATCGAAAAAGGATTTAAAAAATTATCAGGCATTAGCATTGCCAAAATCCTGGATTTTCTGCGAAAGTCAGATTGCGACTGTTGATAGTTTTATTTGGGCGAATTGGCAGGAACGTTTGTTTATTGAAAGACTGGAACGAAAATATATTCCGATAGAACAATTGCTAAAGGAAACAGAAAACAATTGGGAAGCGGTTTTGTTTTGTATGCTGGCAAAAAATTTCGGTTTAAATACCAATGGAGAAACGTTTTTGAAAATTGCCAAATCAATTCCGTTTTCAATAATTAGAAAGGAAAGCGCTGAAGTCGAAAATTTAGAAAGCCTGCTTTTTGGAACAGCCGATTTATTTCCGCTCGATATTCAGGACAACTATACTAAAGATTTAAAAAACCGATTTGAGTATATTTCCCAGAAGCACAAATTGAAAAAGATAATTATTGAACCGGTTCAGTTTTTTAAACATCGACCCGATAATTTTCCGACAATACGATTGGCGCAATTGGCAATGCTATATCATAAGCAGCAAAATTTATTCTCGAAAGTGATTGCCGCTAAAACGGTTACAGCCTTGCATCAGCTTTTTGAAATTACGATTTCCGATTATTGGCAAACCCATTATCAATTTGATAAAGAAAGTCCAAAGAAGAAAAAACAGTTCTCAAAGTCATTCATCGATTTGCTGGTCATCAACACCATTGTCCCAATTCAGTTTGCTTATGCTAAAAGTCAAGGTAAAGAAGCATCGGAATTTTTATTGGATTTACTTCGAGAAATTGCTGCCGAGAAAAATGTAATTATAGAAAAATTTTCCAATTTTGGAATTAAAGCAAAGAATGCTTTTGAAACCCAATCGTTATTACAACTCAAAAACGAGTATTGCGATCACGGTAAATGTTTGCAATGCGTTGTTGGAATTCAACTTTTAAAAGCGTAATTTTAATTTTTTAAACAAAACAAATGTCTGTAGTTATTCAATTAAAATATTTCTTCGAAAAACACGGTTTTAATGTGTCTTCCCGTTTGGCAGATAAACTTGGAATGCGGACTTCCAATGTGCGCTTATTTTTTATCTACATCACTTTCGTAACAGCCGGTTTGTGGTTTGGCGTGTATCTGACTTTAGCTTTTTGGATTAGACTGAAAGATTTGATTCGCGGCAAACGAACTTCTGTTTTTGATTTGTAACCTTTGGAAACAAATAATTCAATAGCAAAATCCTTTTTAACCTATTCGAAAAGTCAACGGATTGGAATCCTATTGTTTTTTGGGATTATCATTCTGGTTCAGGGAATTTATTTTTTCTATGACTTTACGAATAAGGAAGGGATTGACAAAGAAGAATCCAAATGGTTGGCACTTCAAAGCACTATTGATAGTCTAA
>JAYVFV010000033.1:0-2238 GCA_043772885.1 Flavobacteriales bacterium | reverse complement strand
ATTCGAGTAGAGAATTAGTTGAAGCCTTTTCAATTTTAGTAGACATTCAAATTGTCCATCCATATATTAGAAAATTGATCATGAAACGGCATGAAGCTTTTCAGAAACTTGGATTAATCTAATGGAGTTCGGCAAATATTACTACAGCAAATTGCATGATTTTTATATCATTCCTGTTGCTCCTTATACTGGAGACTACTGTAAAATTGTAAAAATTAAACTCAATGAGTTCGGCTACTGCTCGGTCGAGGGAACCGTTGCCAATTATAAGAATCAAGATTTTAAAGAAATTACTAAAAAAGAGTTTTTCGATAAAATAAAAATTGCAATTGATTTTATCACTAAAAATTTATTCGACTGATGGCACGAAAACCCAAAATAAAACTCTTGGATTTGTGCTGCAAAGCTGGAGGCTGTTCGGTCGGTTATTTCTTAGCCAGTCAAGACCTGGATTTCGATATAGAAATTACGGGCGTTGACATTGCACCACAAGACAATTATCCTTTCAATTTTATTCAAACCGATGCTGTAGCGTATCTCAAGAAGAACTATAAAAAATTCACCCACATTCACGCTTCGCCACCGTGCCAAAAATATAGTAACTCGACAGCCGTAGCAAAAGCGCAAAATCCCGATCGTGTGTATTCTGCCATCTGTGAAGAAATTAGGGATTTCCTGCGAACGATTGAAAAGCCCAGCGTTATCGAAAACGTGCTTCAAGCCCCAATAAATACAGATTTAGTTCTCAATGGAGATATGTTTAGTTTGAAAGTATTGCGATCACGAAAGTTTGAACTCAATAATTTTTTTATGATGCAACCGCTAAAGCCGAAACGATTGGGAACGGTAAAAAACGTCGACTACGCTATGTGCGTCGGAAATGGTCAACTCAAAGTAAAAGGCGGGAAGCCTTTCAAAGTTCCCGGTAACAACATCATTGAAGTTTGGAGCAATGCAATGGGCATAGATTGGATGAAAACACGTGAAGAACTCAAAGAAGCGATTCCTCCAGCTTACACCCGATATATCGGATATGATTTTCTAAAAGCAAATTAATATGATTTCAAAAGAAGAAAAAAAAGTAATTGTAGGTGTATTGGGTTCTCACTACTCAATTCAAATAATTGAGCACCTACAAAACAACGGTTATAAACCTAAAAAGGCTCCGGTTTTTACAGCTAATCTGATTCAACAAATTATGAATGCACACCACGAAGATGATGATGTAGAATTTGCCATTTTATCGCTTGTGCAGGAGAAAAAAAGAGAAAAAGAGAAGTTGGCAAAAAAAAGACAATCAATTTTAAAAAAGTAATTGCAATGACAATCCTCGCAACTACACCCGAGCTTATAACCTACAAAAAACAAATTGAACGCCAGTTATCAATATTGCTAGTTTCGCCAGTATTTACAGCGTCGGAAAAGGATCAAATACGCTATATCTACAGCAATTTTATAGACATCTGTAACAAGCGAATAGAAATCAGAAAACAACAAAACCTTGACGCTTTAAACGGTGCTTCTTTATGAATTCAAACAATCAATTTGATCTGCGATTACTTTGGGACAAAACTAACTACGGGTTAGATTTTTGGCACGAGGTTTTTCCCGAAAGTATTGGCAAAGAGAACAAATCGAAGCATTTTAAAACGCATCACGAGAATACTGCCAGCACTACACTTTCCAACAAAACCAAAACAAAGGTCTATTCGATTTACAATCATTCCAGCAAAGAGGTTCTTAGCCCGATTGATTATATCAAAAAAGAAAATCATTGCGAATTTATTGAGGCGGTTCAATTCCTTTTTGAAAAGTATGGTTTAGAGAAATCCAGTTCTCCAATATTCAAGCCTGAAACGACTTTTAAGAATACAGATTTAGACCTGGATCATTGGGTTGTAAACTACACCAAAAAAACGATAGGATTTGAAAGTATATTTCCTTTTGCAACTGCTGAATTGCTTTTAGAATATGATTTTTTACAAGTCAAAAGCTACGAAAAAGTGTTTTTCAATACCGAAACAAATTGCAATACTTTAATCACGGTTGAGACAAATGAAAATTATCCTATTTACGCCTATAAAAACAAGGACTTTTGTAAGCTATATGCACCGAAAGGAACTAAAGATGATGTTCGGCGACTAAAGCATTCTTTCATTGGCGTTAAACCTACTTCCTTTTGTTTCGGTTGGGATCGTATTTTTAAGAAGTACGAGGATTTAGAGAAAAAAATCAATT
>JAYVFV010000032.1:0-6210 GCA_043772885.1 Flavobacteriales bacterium | reverse complement strand
GAATTTATTTAATGAAAAAGAATAAGTCCCAATTAAAACAAATGATGATTAAAAAATATTTAATAGTACTATTTCTTTTCCCCCTATGGGGGCTAGGGGGCTTAAACGCCCAAGATAAAGACAATAATTTACCCAAAGGCAACGATGCTTTTGAAGAAAAAAACTATGCAGATGCCGAAGCAGATTACCGAATTTCCCAATCAAAATTTACAAAAAACGCGAAGTCATCATACAATTTAGGAAATGCCATTTACCGACAAAAGCAAGCAGCTGAGGCAAAATACCAATTTGCAAAAGCGATAAAAAATGCCAAAACAAAACCCGAAAAATACCAGGCTTTTCATAATTTAGGCAATTGTTTGATGGAGCAAAAAGATTATTCAGGAGCTGTCGAATCGTATAAAAATGCATTGCGGAATAATCCAAACGATGAAGAAACACGTTACAATTTTGCTTTGTCGAAACTGTATTTAAAGAACAATCCACCAAAAGGAGGTGGAAAAGATAAAGACAAGAATAAAGACAAAAACAAGGACAAGAAAGACGATAAAAAACAAGACAAAGACAAAAATAAAGACAACAAGGAAAACGAAAAGGATAAAGAAAAAGACGATAAAAATAAAGAAGGCAAAAACGATAAAGATAAAAAAGACGACAAAAACCAAGCACAACCAAAAGAAAAACCTGGCGAAATGTCGAGACAAAGAGTAGAAAGTTTACTCGATGCGGTGAATAACGAAGAGAAAAAAGTACAGGACAAAGTCAATTTGCAAAAAGCAAAAACGACGCCTAAAAAAACGGACAAAGACTGGTAATCAAATTACTGTAAATTTGAAAATGAACCGAAGGTTCACGAACACAAAAAAATATTACAAGTGAGTAAAAGAATATTTTACATCGTTTTATTAATTAATTATTCGCTGTTTGCTCAAGTGCAATTTGACGCAAAGGTGAGCAAAACCACTTTGGGATTAAACGAACGTATCCGAATCGATTTTTCGATGAATGCCGATGGCGATAATTTTAATCCGCCAAATTTTGAAAGTTGCGGATTTAAAGTCCTGTCAGGCCCGAGCCAAATGGTAAGCCAATCCTGGATTAACGGAAGAAGTACCTTTAATAAAGCATATTCCTATACGTTAATGCCAATGAAAAAAGGAAGTTTAATTATCAAACAAGCTTCTATCGAAATCAACGGACAAAACTATAAAACCACACCGTTAAAAATAATTGTTACCGATGCTGTCGATTTACCAAAAGATCCAAATCAGGAACCAACGGTAAGAGCTGATGACAATTTGTATTTGGTTGCCGATATTTCAAAAGCAAATCCGTTTGTCAATGAACCGATTACTGTAGTCTACAAACTGTATTTCAGTTACAATATAGGAATTAGTAATTGGCGCGAATTGAACAAACCGAAGTACAATGATTTTTGGAGTCAAAATATCGACATCAAACAATTAGTCGCCGAAGAAGGCATCTTTAAAGGCGAAAAATACCGATATGTTGTATTGCGAAAAACGGTATTGTATCCACAAAAATCAGGAAAATTAGAAATCGAACCGCTTTCTTTAGATATTGATTGCCAAGTTCCATCAGGCAGAAGAAACATATTTGGTCAACAACAATTGATTGAAGATAGCAAAAGAGTTTCTGCCGGAAGTAAAATCATCAATGTTAGAGCGTTGCCTGAAACAGGAAAACCAGAAGATTTTACCGGAGCCGTAGGAAAATTTGATTTTACAGTAACGCCATCCAGAACGACATTAAAAAATGGAGAATCACTAGAATTAAAAATAAGTGTATCCGGAAAAGGAAATTTAAAACTATTTAATCTTCCAAAACCAATTGTGCCATCTGCTTTAGAAATGTACGATCCCGAACACCAAGAAAATATTTCTACACCGCTTACAGGAATGAACGGAAGTATTTCAGATAACTATACTATAATTCCGCAATACAAAGGGAATTACGCGATAAAACCAATGCGTTTTACGTATTTTGATTTGGGTTCTTCGAGCTATAAAACGATCATTTCTTCTGAAATTAGAATAAATGTTCTTGACGGACCTGGATTAGCAAGTTCGAATGCTACTCCGAAAGAAAATTCCAAAATCCCAGTTTCTGCCAGCAAAGCATTTGCATACATCAAACAAAAAACAAATTTAACTTCGATTAAATCGGATGATTTCTTGGGTTCTGGATTGTTTTATTCTTTGATGTTGGCGCCATTTCTAGCCATTCCGTTATTGATTTTATTTAGGAGAAAAAAAGAAGCTGTCGACAGCGATGTTGTCGGAAATAAAAAGAAAAGATCGAATTTATTGGCAAAAAAATATTTGTCGGAAGCTAAAAAACAATTGGCAAACAAAGAGTTATTCTATATCGCATTGGAAAAAGCGATGCACAATTTCCTAAAAGCCAAATTGAGTATCGAAACTTCAGAAATGAGTAAAGATAAAATTTCAGCAATCTTGCTTTCGCGAAAAGCCGATGCGACAACCGTTTCTCAATTTATAAATGTAACGGAGAATTGTGAATTTGCGAGATACGCACCGTCCACAGGTGTCAGCATTCAACACGATTATGAAAAAGCAGTTGAAGTTATTTCTAATTTAGAAAAGCAGATAAATTAACCACGAATTACACGAATTTTCACAAATTAATTCGTGCCAATTTGTGTAATTCGTGGCAAAAAAAACAAAATGAAAAAATCAATCTATTTATTCCTGTTGATTTCTCAAGTAATTTGGGCACAAACCGCTTTTGAAACAGGGAATCAATTGTATCAAAAAGAAAAGTATCAAGAAGCCATTACCAATTACGAGAGTGTTTTAGCTTCCGGAAAACAGTCGGCGGCGTTGTATTTTAACCTCGGGAATTGCTATTACAAATTGCACAAAGTAGCACCAGCAGTATACAATTATGAAAAAGCAATACAGCTCAATCCGAACGATGACGAAATAAAAACCAATCTCGATTTTGCCCGAAAAATGGCCATCGATGATATAAAAGTTATTCCACAAGTAGGATTTAAAAAACTCATTTCCGATTTTACTTCACACCATCATTACAACAATTGGGCGTGGATTGCAGTGTTTTTAGCAATTGCATTTTTGTGTTTTTTCGTTGGTTATTATTTCTCGGGAACGGCCTTTAAAAAACGGATTTTCTTTTTCGGAATGTTTCTTATTTTAATCGGAATAACAATTGCTGTTTTCTCCGGAATTTTCGAGAAAAACCGATTAGCAAATGAAAAACCTGCCATCGTTTTTGCCGAAAGCATATCAGTAAAAAGCGAACCAAAAGCTGGAAGTGCCGATACATTTGTACTTCACGAAGGAACCAAAGTCTACATTTTGGAAAGCATCGCCAACTGGAAAAAAATTCAACTTACCGATGAAACAACTGGTTGGATTGAAGATGGCGCGATTAAGGAGTTGAATTAGTTTTAGTAGAAGATTTCAAACCCTCAAACCATTCTTTCAAAACAGGGAAAAACACTTCTGAAGTTTTCACTATTGGATTAAAAAAAGCGATTTCTCTTGTGTTTCTTTAGAAATCAACATATTGTCAAAATTCACTTTTTGAAACAAACTCAATACAATTCCGAGCAATAAAGTGATTCGTAAAACGCCAAGAAATCCTCCACCCAATCTATTCAACCAACCTAAGAATAATGTACTTGCAATTTTAGAAAACATTTTGGCTAACAAATGAATTCCAACAACAACCAAAACTAAAGTCACTATAAAAGCAATCACTTTCACCGTTTTGGATGTGCCATCGCCAATTACATTTGTAATTAAATAAGAAAATTTTACGGCAATGTAAATCCCAACAAAAAACGAAATTAGTGAAGCCAATTCAACAAAAAGACCGTTTTTTAAACCACGGATTATTCCATAAACTAAAAAAACGGCAAGAACAATATCGAGAAAACTCATTTTAAAAGAATAAGCGACAAATATAAAAGAACATAGAATATAGAACAAAGAGAAAAGACTTTATATTTGCAGCATTAATGAAGTTTAGCGGAAAGTCTATTTTCCTTTCTCTAATTTCGTTCCTCTAAAAAACAAAAATGTCAAGAGACGAACAATTAAAAAATCGCTGGGAAAAAGTCGTTCAAATCCTTTCCAATCAATTTGCCGAAGGTGATGTACTCGATTTAGACGCCATAATATATTTAATCGGAGTGCAAGAACTCGGAAAATTCCACCAATTATTCAAAAAAGACGAGAAATTAAATCTGATGCATATCGCCATTTGCCGTTTACTCGAACCATACGGTTACTACGAATTTGAGTTTTTCGACAAAGACGGCTGGCCACATTACGCAGTTAAAGAAGAACTTCCGCCACTAAAAGCAGGCGAGCAATCTATTTTAATGAAAGAAGCCATTGTGAATTATTTTCTTGAAAAGCAACTAATTGATTAGTTCTGTTTTTTTGTCATTGCGAGGAACGAAGCAATCCCATCAAGTGATTCAGATTATGTGATTTGCTTCGCCTGTTCGAGCAAAGCTCTCGGGTCTCGTTCCTCGAAATGACAAAGTCATACACATTCGCTTTGCGAACCTTGCGATTTTAACAGAAACCCACAAAAAACCTTGCGAACTTTGCGGTTAAATCCTTAAATTTGCCCCTTTACAAACGACCATGATAGACAAGATCAAACAACATATAGAAGAAGCTAAAGCATTCAATACCAAAAACGCAGCAGCTTTAGAGCATTTTCGTATCAAATATTTAGGAAGTAAAGGTTTGTTGAAAGAACTTTTTACCGAGTTTAAAAACATTCCCAACGATCAGAAAAAAGATTTTGGTCAGGTAATCAATACGTTAAAAACTGTTGCCGAAGAAAAAGTAAAAGCCATTCAGGAAGAATTAGAAAGCAAAGAAGAAATAAAAGGTTTCTACGGTGATTTATCGCGAACTGGCGAACCGTTACAAATCGGCTCTCGTCACCCAATTTCTCTAGTAAAAAATCAAATTATCGATATCTTTTCTACCATCGGATTCAACGTTTCCGAAGGTCCAGAAATCGAAGACGATTGGCATAATTTCACCGCATTGAACTTGCCCGAATACCATCCGGCGCGCGATATGCAAGACACGTTTTTCATCCAAACCAATCCCGATGTGCTGCTACGAACGCATACATCATCGGTTCAGGTGCGTTATATGGAAAACAACAAACCGCCAATTCGTACCATTTCTCCCGGAAGAGTGTTTCGTAATGAAGCCGTTTCGTCGCGTTCGCATTGTATTTTCCATCAAGTGGAAGGACTTTATATTGACAAAGACGTTTCGTTTGCCGATTTAAAACAAACACTTTTGTATTTCACCAAAGAAATGTTCGGAAAATCAAAAATCCGCTTGCGACCTTCTTATTTTCCATTCACCGAACCAAGTGCCGAGGTCGATATTTATTGGGGTTTAAAAACCGAAACCGATTATCGCATCACCAAAGGAACAGGTTGGTTAGAAATTATGGGTTGCGGAATGGTAGATCCAAATGTCTTAAAAAACTGCGGCATCAATCCCGATGAATACAACGGATTCGCATTCGGAATGGGAATCGAGCGTATCGCCATGCTACTTTACCAAATCGGCGACATCCGAATGTTTTACGAAAACGACGTTCGTTTCTTAGAGCAATTTAAATCGAGCATATAGTCATTGCGAGGAGTTGCGAGGAACGTGGCAAAGCAATCTGTTGTTCATTTGAAGCTATTTCCAGCTTTACACTCCAATCTTTTCAAACCTGACAGGTTTTGAAAACCTGTCAGGTTTAAAAAGGATTTCCGTTGCAATCTGGGCTAGGGGAATCTCGAACAATCGAACAATCGAACAATCCAAATGAAAAAAGACATACAAATTCCAACAGTTGAAAACGTTTTCCTCGCCGCCGTTCAGGAATGGAGCGATGAATTCATGGAAAAAGTCTGGTACGTGCATTTAGTAAACGATTCCGATTTCGATTTAGACAGCGTAATGGTGGTTTCAAAAGCCTTCGGAATGCTAGATGGCGAAATGAAAAAGACGTCATTGTTACGTCATGCTTTTGTAAAAGTGCCATCGGTTTCGGTTGTAAAAATCGAATTGCTAGAACAAAGCGTATTGCTGTTGAACAATGAATTTATGGTTACGTTTTTTATTGGTCCGACTTTATACGACAGAAAATACATCTTTAGGGCGAATT
>JAYVFV010000031.1:0-2244 GCA_043772885.1 Flavobacteriales bacterium | reverse complement strand
TTGAAGACGAAACCGATGGCGGCGAAGACATTCGAATGAAATATAGCTATTTAGATATTCGAAGAAATCCAGTAAAAAATTCATTACTTTTTCGTCATAAAGTAGCGATGGAGGTCCGAAAATATTTATCAAATTTAGATTTTTGTGAGATAGAAACCCCAGTTTTAATCAAATCAACACCCGAAGGTGCAAGAGATTTTGTTGTGCCAAGCCGCATGAATCAAGGACAATTTTATGCTTTACCACAATCGCCACAAACTTTCAAACAATTATTGATGGTTGGAGGAATGGACAAATATTTTCAAATCGTAAAATGTTTTCGAGATGAAGACTTGCGTGCCGATCGACAACCCGAATTTACTCAAATAGATTGCGAAATGGCATTCGTTGAGCAAGAAGATATTTTAAATGTTTTCGAAGGACTTACAAGACATTTATTAAAAGAAATAAAAGGAATAGAAGTCGATAAATTCCCTCGTATGACCTACGATCATGCAATGCGAACCTACGGAAACGACAAACCAGACATTCGTTTCGGGATGGAATTTGGAGAATTGAACGAATTTGCAAAACACAAAGATTTTCCAGTTTTCAAAACCGCCGAATTGATCGTGGCAATAGCAGTTCCTGGCGTAGGCGAATATTCTCGCAAAGAAATCGATGCACTTATCGAATGGGTAAAACGTCCGCAAGTAGGAGCAACCGGAATGGTTTATGTAAAATGCAACGAAGACGGCACTTACAAATCATCAGTAGATAAATTCTACGACCAAGGTGATTTATCAAATTGGGCAAAAATGACTGGAGCACAAAAAGGCGACATGATTTTTGTGCTTTCTGGACCAGAGGATAAAACCAGAACGCAACTTTCGGCTCTACGAATGGAAATGGCAACTCGTTTAGGACTAAGAAATCCCGCCCAATTCGCACCACTTTGGGTTGTCGATTTCCCTTTATTAGAGTTAGATGAAGAAAGCGGAAGATGGCACGCTATGCACCATCCATTCACATCGCCAAAGCCCGAAGACATGGAGTTACTAGCAACAAACCCAGGAAAAGTTCGAGCAAATGCCTACGACATGGTTTTAAATGGAAACGAAATTGGAGGCGGTTCAATCCGAATTCATGACAAAGCAACACAAGCCCTGATGTTCAAATATTTAGGATTTACAGATCAAGAAGCCCGAAATCAATTTGGTTTTTTAATGGATGCCTTCCAATTCGGAGCACCACCACACGGCGGATTGGCATTCGGGTTGGACAGATTAGTAGCCATTTTGGGCGGTCAAGAAACAATCAGAGATTTTATTGCATTTCCGAAAAACAATTCGGGTCGCGATGTCATGATCGATGCACCATCAATTATTGACGAATCACAACTAAAAGAACTGCACATCATGTTGAGATAATTATCTGAAAATCAAAATAGTTAAAAATTTTTTAACATAATTCTGTTTTGTATTAAATATTAGATTACATTTGCATTAATATTAATTATTTATTACAATTACAATGCGCACAGGAACAGTAAAATTTTTTAATGAATCAAAAGGTTACGGATTCATTACAGACGAAGAAACAGGAAAAGACATTTTCGTACATGCATCAGGAATCAAAGCGGAAGAATTACGCGAAGGTGATAGAGTATCTTACGAAGAAGAAGAAGGAAGAAAAGGTAAAGTTGCTGCTCAAGTAGTTGCTTTAGAAGACTAAAATATATATATTTTTGTTACCTAGCATAAAATGTCTCGATTTATTTCGGGACATTTTTTTTTAAATTTATTTAGAATTAGTTTCATGAGCCAATCCAACTGTTCGCTACAATCTTTCGTTTTTCAATCTCTTTTTTCTATAAAATTTGAGGAACTTCCTCTGGTCGTTCTCAAATTTCAAGAAAAAAGGATTTCCAAACTTCAAGGATTATCGCTTCCATTTGGGCTAAAAAGTGAAAGTATTCAAAAAAATTATTTATAATCATTAAAAACTATTAATTTCTATGATTTTCATCATTAGGATTTTTAGATTTTTAATTGCTATTTAATAATTTGAAAGTTATCTTTGTAGTCAAAAATATAAACATAATGCAATCAGACCAGTTAAGTTATTTACCGATTCTCATGCAATTCTTGCTAGCAGCAGGATTTGTTGTTGGAATGATAATCCTATCAGGTAAATAACTTAACTGGTCTGATTGCATTATGTTTATATTTTTGACTACAAAGATAACTTTCAAATTATTAAATA
>JAYVFV010000030.1:0-2255 GCA_043772885.1 Flavobacteriales bacterium | reverse complement strand
AATCTTTGATAAAAAGTAAAGCATCAGGCAAATCGTCAAGCATAGTTGTCGTTGCAGAAGGAGATAAAATGGGAAAAAATGTTTTCGAACTTAAAGATTATGTCGAAGAACATTTACCAGAATATGACGTTCGCGTTTCAGTACTCGGTCACATGCAACGTGGTGGCGCTCCATCTTGTTACGATAGAGTTTTAGCCTCAAGACTAGGTGTAAAAGCTGTCGAATCATTATTGTCTGGAAAATCTAATTTTATGGTTGGCGTTATGCAAGATCAAATTACTTTAACACCATTAGAACAAGCCATAAAAGGTCATTATCCAATAGATGAAGAATTATTGAGAGTATCAGATATTATGTCAACTTAAAAATTAAGAATTACGAATTAAAAATTAAAAATAAATGTCAACAGTAAAATTAGGAATAAACGGTTTTGGTAGAATTGGTCGAATAGTTTTTAGAGAATCATACAACCGTGAAAATGTCGAAGTTGTAGCAATCAACGATTTGTTAGATGTAGATCATTTGGCATACTTGTTAAAATACGATTCAGTTCACGGACGTTTCAATGGAAAAGTCGAAGTTAGAGATGGCAAACTTTTCGTAAACGACAAGCACATCAGAATCACAGCCGAAAAAGATCCAGTAAACTTAAAATGGAATGAAGTAGAAGTTGACGTAGTAGCAGAATGTACTGGTTTTTTCACTACAATCGAATCCGCCAAAGCGCACATTACAGGCGGAGCAAAAAAGGTAATAATTTCTGCACCATCGCCCGATGCGCCAATGTTTGTAATGGGTGTGAATCATTTAAATGCTAAAGCAACCGATTTAGTAGTTTCAAATGCATCATGTACAACCAATTGCTTGGCACCCTTAGCCAAAGTTATCAACGATAATTTCGGAATTGTCGAAGGATTAATGACTACAGTTCATGCATCAACATCAACCCAAATGGTTGCCGATGGACCATCTAAAAAAGATTGGAGAGGCGGTCGTGCCGCATCTGTAAACATCATTCCATCATCAACCGGTGCTGCCAAAGCTGTAGGTCAAGTCATTCCAGAATTGAACGGAAAACTAACCGGAATGTCAATGCGGGTGCCAACAATCGATGTTTCAGTAGTCGATTTAACCGTCAAAGTTGCCAAAGAAACTTCTTACGACGAAATTATGGCAGTTCTAAAAAAAGCATCAGAAAACGAAATGAAAGGAATTTTGGGTTACACCGAAGATTTAGTAGTTTCACAAGATTTTGTTTCAGATTCAAGAACTTCAATCATTGATGCAAAAGCAGGAATTGGATTAAATTCAACATTCTTCAAAATCATTTCTTGGTACGATAACGAATATGGTTATTCAAGCAAACTCATCGATTTATCGGTGTATATTGCTGGATTAAAATAAAATCATATATTTTCAAATCCCGTTAATATAAGTTAGCGGGATTTTTTTTGGAGCTATTTCCCGCTATCCACTACAATCTTTTTTTCGGTGAAAAACCTCAAAAAAGGATTTTCGTTTCTATCGGGGCTAAACCAAATAGTATAATCACCTATACATTTTCAAATAAACGATTAACTAAATAACCGAACAAAAAAAAATGAAACTACTCGTAGATAGTGGCTCAACCAAAGCCGATTGGATTGCAATTAATGACGCCGGAAAAGTATTATTCACAACCCAATCATTAGGATTAAATCCAGAAGTTCTCAATAAAGAAGAAATAATTTTTCGTTTAAACGAACGATTTGACATTTCGCATAACGCCAAAGAAGTCGATAGTTTATTTTTTTATGGCGCAGGTTGCGGCACCGATAGAATGAAAAACTTTTTATCAGAAGTTTTTCAGAATTATTTTCCAAATGCCAAAGTAACCGTTCACGAAGATACTTATGCAGCCGTTTATGCCACAACGCCCAAAAACGAAAAAGCCATAGTTTGTATACTTGGTACAGGATCTAATTGTAGTTATTTTGACGGAACAATTTTACACCAAAAAGTGCAATCTTTGGGTTATATTGCGATGGACGATTGTTCAGGAAATCGTTTTGGACGTCATTTACTTAGAGGATATTATTTCAATAAAATGCCTATCGATTTAGCTAAAGAATTCGAAACTACCTATAATGTTCAGCCAGATCCAGTAAAAAATAATTTATACAAAGAACCCAACCCAAATGCTTATCTAGCGACATTTGCCAAGTTTTTAATAAAACATAAAAACACCGATTTCTGCAAAAAATATATTGTTGAAG
>JAYVFV010000029.1:0-6262 GCA_043772885.1 Flavobacteriales bacterium | reverse complement strand
GATTGAAATGGAAATCCTGGCATTGCGAAATAATTATACTCAGCAGATTGCTTCGCTGCTCGCAATGACAGATTGAAATGGAAAGCAGGACGAATGTTGTAAAAAAAAGAAAGGGCTGTGCTCTTAAAAATCAATCAAATCGAATGGATTTGGCTGGAGAAATCTTAGTAATAATATACGACGGAATTAATAAAACCAATAGACAAATAAATATAGTACCTACGTTAAGTGCCAAAATATATCCTACATTAAAATATACTGGAGCGGTGGTTACATAATAGCTTTCGGGATTGAGTTTTATTACTCCAAAATAGTGTTGAATAGCTATCAATCCAATTCCCATAAGGTTGCCCCAGAATATGCCACGCACTATTAAGTAAGCTGCGTTGTAAAGAAATATTTTTCGAATTGTCCAATTATTGGCGCCTTGTGCTTTGAGAATTCCGATCATTTGAGTGCGTTCTAAAATAAGAACTAACAAGGCGACAACCATATTTATGGTCGCCACAATTATCATAATAATCAAAATAACCAGGATGTTAAAATCGAAAAGATGTAGCCATTCAAAAATATAATAATACTTTTCGGTAATGGATTGCGTGTTTAAAGTCGACGATGTTTCGTTATACACTTCTTCTGTTTTTTCTTTAATCTTCGTAAAGTCGTCGATAAAAACCTCGAAAGAGCCTACCTGGTCTGGTGTCCATTTATTTATTCTTTGCAAATGACGAATGTCTCCTATAATATAAGTCGCGTCAAATTCCTGAAATCCCGAATTAAAAATTCCGACAATCTTGAAACGTCTTGATTTAGGCATTTTACTCCCTTCTTCTTTCATAAAGAAGGTATTGAACGATTGATTGATTTTTAAATTCAACCGATTTGCCAAATACTGTGAGATAACAATTTCGTTGTTTAATTGCTGTAAGAGATTTGGTTTTCTTCCTTCTACAATATATTCATCAATATTTTTCCAGTCGTAATCTTTCCCAACACCTTTATATAATATACCTTCAAAAGCGGTTTCCGTTCTAATAATTCCATGACTACTTGCAACGCCTTGAACGTGTTGTATTCCTTCAATAGTTTTAAACTTTGGGTAGAAATTTTGATGCAGTGAAACAGCATCTGTACTTACATCCGAATGATTATCGGTATAACTTGAAATAATAATATGTCCGTTGAATGCCGCAACTTTCTGACGTATTTTTTCCTGCAAACCAATTCCGGTAGCCACCGAAATAATCATCATTATCATTCCGATTGCAATAGCGGTAATTGCAATTTTTATAATTGGTGCAGATATACTACTTTTATACTCTTTGGAAGTAATAAGTCGTTTGGCTATGAAATATTCTAAGTTCAAAGTCGTTTTGATTTGAAGCAAAGATAAAGAATGTCGCAAAGTTTAAAAGTTTAAAAGTTTAAAAGTTTATGAAATATTTAATTAATAGCTGTTTGTTGTTTTTGGGATGTTTGTTTTGTTCTTCGTCTTGCGGAAGCGCTTCTAAAAACCTCACCCCAACCCTCTCCAAAGGAGAGGGAGTCGAAACTGAAAACACAGCAAAAGAAATTAAAACCGGCGGCGACAATTACACTACCTATTTACCTATATTGAAAGACAAGAAAGTTGGAATTGTTACCAATCAAACCGGAATTCTTTCCAATCAAATTCACCTAGTCGATTTTCTATTAGAGCAAAAAATAAACCTCCAAAAAATATTTGCACCCGAGCATGGTTTTCGTGGTACTGCCGATGCCGGCGAACATGTGGTTGACGGGAAAGATACCAAAACCAATCTTCCTATTATTTCCCTTTACGGGAATAACAAAAAACCAAAACCTGAGCAATTGGCTGGAATTGACATTTTAATTTTTGACTTGCAAGATGTAGGCGCTCGATTTTATACTTACATTTCTTCGTTACATTATATTATGGAAGCGTGCGCAGAAAACAATATTCAACTCGTAGTTTTTGACCGCCCAAATCCGAATGGAAGTATTGTAGACGGACCGATATTAGAGAAGGAATTTACAAGTTTTGTTGGAATGCATTCGATACCAACGTTACACGGAATGACCATTGGCGAATATGCACAAATGATTAATGGCGAAAAATGGTTGAAAAATAGTGTGCAATGTCAATTGACTGTGATTCCGTGTTTAAATTACAAACGGGAAATGCAATATCCTTTACCTGTAAAACCTTCTCCGAATTTACCCAACGACCAAGCGATTAATTTGTATGCGAGTTTGTGTTTGTTTGAAGGAACGAATGTGAGTTCAGGTCGTGGCACCGAAAAACAATTCCAAATTTACGGTTCACCGTTTTTGCCAAAAAGCGATTTTAATTTTACTCCTATTTCGAATTTTGGTTCGAAAGATCCAATGAATAAAGGTTTGTTGTGTTATGGAGAAGATTTGACAACGATTCCGAAAGTAACGAAATTAGAATTGAAATGGTTGATTAAAGCCTATCAAACCACTTCCGATAAATCGAAATTCTTTACCGATTTCTTTACCAAGTTAGCGGGAACTAAAAAACTCCAGCAACAAATTGAAGCTGGAGTTTCTGAGATTGATATTCGAAAATCGTGGGAAAACGGATTGGTTGCATTTAAGGAAATGAGCAGAAAGTATTTGATTTATTAACTGCTTTTTGCTATAATCAAATTTATTTTTTGAATAAAATAATCAAATCCTTCTATCGTTTTTACTTTTTCTTCAAGAACAGTCGAACCTTCCTTTTTTGTTCCTTTATAAACCAAATACTTCAAAAAATAATATTGATCTGTATTGTTTTCACTTATTTCATTTTCTTTAAACTCATTGATTTTCTTTTCTAATTTCGAAAAATTACTAGTGTAGGCAATTTTATACAAACTTAAAAGCTCTAATCTTTGTTTCTTTTCTGCATAACCTTCATCCGTTTTAGACAACATCTTTTTAGCATCCGCCAAATAATCATCCGCAGTATTTATGATATCCCATTGTATATCTTTATTTACCAGCAAAGAATAATCAAAATATTTTTGGGAAATTCTTACCGATGAGTTATATCCTTTTAATTTATAATAAGTGGCTAAATCTGAGGATAAGAATTGGGTGCTTAAAGCAAATTTGTCTAACTCTCTTTTTAAACCATTTGCATCATGATAGCCCGAAAAACTATATACCACTTTTCCATTAGCATCCATAATAAACATATTTGGAATGCTGTTTATTCCATATTTATTGGCTAATTCTCTTTCAAAATCAATATTAATTTTAACCTTAACATAATTCAGCAACACCAAATTTACGTTTTGATCACTCCAAGAATCGGAATCCATTTTTTTACATGGCCCACACCAAGTTGCCCAAAAATCTACAATCATGAATTTATTAGTAGCTAAAGCTTCTTTTTGCGCTTCTTCAAAAGAGGTAAGCCAAGCTGCTTCAGATAATTGAAAAGTCAATACGAAAAGTAGAATCAAAATTTTTTTCATGGTATACTGATTTTAATTGTTTACCCAAAAGTAAGAAAAAAAACATTCCATAAATCCTAAAGCGGCAACTTCTTTTTCATTTCCTCCACAATGTTATAGGCCGCTGTGCAAATCGCCACATTCTTCAAAATCAAATTCGAAATTTGCTGAATTTCTCTCCTCAAAAAACCTCACCCCCAACCCCTCTCCAAAGGAGAGGAGAGCAGGAAACTACAACGGCAACTTCTTTTTCATTTCCTCCACAATGTTATACGCCGCTGGGCAAATCGCCACATTCTTCAAAGTCAAATCGGAAATCTGTTGAAACTTTTTTCTATCCGTATGCGGAAATTCCCGACACGCTTTCGGACGCACATCATAAATCATACAGTAATTTTCAGCATCTAAAAAAGTACAAGGAACACTTTTTAGAATGTAATCGTTCTCTTCATCGATTTGCAAATACGTATCAATAAATTGCTGTGGTTTTTGTTTTAGATGTTTGGCAATGCGCTCGATATCGGCTGCTGTAAAAAGCGGTCCGGTTGTTTTGCAGCAATTGGCACAATTCAAACAATTCGTCTTTTTGAACTCAGCTTCATGTAAATCCTGCATCACATAATCCAAATTCTTGGGCATCTTTTTTTTTAGCTTATCGAAATACTTTTTGTTTTCAATATGCTTATCTTTGGATAGTTTTGCGAGTTCGTTTAATTTTGGTTTCAAGTTTCAAGTTTCAAGTTGAGCCACAAAGTTAAACAACTTGAAACTTGAAACCTGAAACTTGAAACAAATTTATGAAAGATCTTTTCGGAAAAGCCATACTCGATTTTCAAACCAACACTTCTCCCGAAGACCTAATTTCCGAAACCAATATTTCGGAAGCGGATGAAATGCCTGTTGCTTATCTTTTTCGAAACTATAACGAAATGCCAAAGCTCGAACAAAAAGCATTGCAACTTGCCAAAGGACAAATTCTCGATGTAGGTTGCGGCGCCGGAAGTCACAGTTTGTATTTACAGAAAAAAGGTTTGGATATTACTGCTATTGATATTTCTGAAAATGCGATTACCGCCTGTCACATGCGTGGTTTGGAAAATGCCAAAGTGCAAAATATATTGGATGTTGAAAACGAAAAATTCGATACCATTTTATTATTAATGAACGGAACGGGAATCTTTGGCTCCTTAGCGGAAACCTCAACATACCTTCAAAAATTAAAATCATTATTAACTCCAAACGGACAAATTCTCATCGACAGTTCGGATATTATTTACATGTTTGACGAAGTCAATCCCGAAGTCTCGGGAGGTTCGAAATGGGTTCCGGCTGACGGTTATTACGGCGAATTAACGTTTACGATTTCCTATAAAAACCAAACTGAAAAATCTTTTCCGTGGTTGTATTTAGATTATAACACGTTGCAAAATGCCGCTCATGCCAATGGATTAGAATGCGAATTGGTTTTGGAAGGAGAGCATTTTGATTATTTGGCGAAGTTGCATTTGTAGCCAATCCAGCTATCCGTTGCAATTTGTCATTGCGAGGAACGAAGCAATCTGCACTAAAAACGTACTTACACTTGTATAAAATCAGTCGTTTTAATAATGTCTTCTAACGCTTTATACAACACATCCAAATCGGCTTGCGAATTGTAAGCATTTATCGAATATCGTATGTAAACACTATCATTCAAAGGCATCACCGGAATTTGAATTTTGTATTTGTCATAAAGTAGTTCTTTTAACTCCATTGGTTTTTTGGTAAGGATGGGAATGCTAGCCATCTGACCAAGGAATTCTTCCGTTATCGGACAAATGGGTTTCGTACCAACCAAATCGCAAAAACGTTGATAATTGTCACGAACGATTAGTTTGCAAGCTTTGGATTTTTCTTTCCAATTGTTTTCTTCTAAAAAATCGATGACAGTCGGCGTACATAAAAACATCGAAATATCTCTAGTTCCTTGGATTTCATGGTAATCTAAAAACCGACTTTCACTAGGAAACAAACTTTCATATCCCCAACTTACAACCAAAGGATCAATAGTATTTTGGAGTTCTTTTTTAACGTACAAAAATGAACTTCCTTTTGGAGCTAGCATCCATTTGTGTAAGGTTCCTGTGTAATAATCTGGATTTAATTCGGAAATATCCAAATCGATATGTCCCGGAACATGAGCACCATCAACAATAGTAATCAATCCCAGTTGTTTGGCTTTGTCGCAAATTTCCTTCACGGGAAAAATCAATGCGGTAGAGCTCGACATTTGGTTTAAGAAAACGACTTTTGTGTTTGACGTATAACCTTTCCAGAACTCCTCGATGATTTGTTCTTTGGAAACCACTGGCAACGGAATTTCTTGTCGTATGTATTTGGCTCCCGATTTTTTGCAATAGAAATTCCACGTTCTGTCCATAGCACCGTACTCGTGATTGGTCGTTAGGATTTCATCGCCAGCTTGCAAATTGATACTTCGCATAATCGTATTGACAGCAAACGTCGGATTGGGCGTAAAAAAGAAATCGGATGCGTCACAACCAATAAATTTTGCCAAACGGTTTTTAGCAACTTTTAAATACTGTGGTGCTTTTTTGATGATAAAACCGACGGGCTCGGTTTCGAGTTCCAGTTGGAAGTTTTGATACGCTTCAAAAATGGGTTTCGGACAGGCACCGAATGAACCGTGATTTAAAAATGTAATGTCTTTAGTTAGGAGAAATTGTGATTTACTCATGCTAAATAATTTTTTTATGGTATTCGTAAACCTTTGGTTTCATTTTACAATTTTTTGT
>JAYVFV010000028.1:0-6271 GCA_043772885.1 Flavobacteriales bacterium | reverse complement strand
GAATTCCGTTAATTGCCGCCATAACAATCGGGCGGTAATTATGACCCGTATGATAGATGTAAACGTTTTTTGCAGCTTCGTAATAACTTACTGAATCGGGATAAATGATGTTTTGAATATCCAATTGCAATATATAATTAACCAATGCCAACACTACGATTCCGATAAATAATAAAAGCGTTTGGAATTTATATTTTTCAAAAAATAATTTCATAAAAGATATTTCAACAAATCTAATCATTTTCTTGTTCTTTCAAATTAGAAATGTAGCTTTGTGTTTTAAATTAGAGCGTAATAAATGAATAAATTATCCATTTTAATTCCGGTTTACAACGAAGCCAAAACGGTTCATTTGTTATTGAATAAAGTCAAGAATGTAACGCTTTCGAATGGCATTTTGAAAGAACTAATTATTGTAAATGATTGCTCTACAGATGCTACTAAAGAAGCAATTGAAGAATACATCGTGCAAAATCCAGAACTAAATATTCAGTTTTTCAACCACGAAATCAACAAAGGAAAAGGAGCTGCTTTACACACCGGAATTGCCAATGCCACTGGCGATTATACCATTATTCAAGATGCCGATTTAGAATACAATCCCGAAGAATACAACATTCTTTTGCAACCCGTTTTGGATGGTTTTGCCGATGTGGTTTATGGCTCGCGATTTATGGGTGGAAATCCACACCGTGTCTTGTTTTTTTGGCATACGATTGGAAATCGATTTTTGACATTTTTATCGAATATGTTTACCAATTTGAATTTAACAGACATGGAAACGTGCTACAAATTATTCAACACCAACATTCTGCAATCACTTAAGTTAAAAGAAAAACGATTCGGTTTTGAACCTGAAGTGACAGCAAAAATCGCTAAAATTCCTAAAATCAGAATTTACGAAGTGGGCATTTCCTATTACGGAAGAACCTACGAAGAAGGTAAAAAAATCAGTTGGAAAGACGGTTTTCACGCTATCTTTTGCATTTTGCGTTATTGATTTCGTCACGGAAATAAATTAAATTTGTAAACTAAAAATATAAAATTAACCACATAGAAACATAGTAAAAGAATAGGATAGACCAATTCTTGGTTGCTCAGAGTTATGATTAACTATAGTAAAACAACGCGTCTTTTTTGGAATTTAAAAAACTATGTTTCTATGTGGTTAAAATAAAATAAAAAATTCATTGGCTAAAAAAACAATTGTTCTCTCTGGAATTAACATGGTAGAAGGTGGCATCTTTACCATATTACACAATTGTTTACAAAAATTAGCGGCTTACAGTCAGCATGATGAACTGAAAATATATGCGTTGGTAAATGATGCTTCTAAATTTGATTTTGAGTTTTCGGATGCTATTGAATTTATCGAATTTCCAAAATCCAAAAAATATTGGATTTACCGAGTGTACTATGAATATTTCTATTTTAAAAAATTATCCCAACAATTGCAACCCGATGTGTGGTTTTCGTTGCATGACGTTACGCCAAATGTAGTTTCCAAAAAGCGGTTTGTATATTGTCACAATCCCAATGTTTTTTATAAACCGACTTGGAAGGATTGGAAAATGGAATTTAAAATCGGGTTTTTTCATCTTTTTTATAAGTTCTTATATCAGATAAACATCAAAAAAAATAATGGCGTTTTTGTTCAGCAACATTGGATTAAAAAGGAATTTGAAAGGCTCTTTTCGATTGAAAATGTGTATGTTGCAACTCCAGAATATGTTGCAGAAAACAATATAGTTGATATAGAATTAGATGCAAATTTTATCCACTTTTTTTACCCAAGTTTTCCACGAAGTTTTAAAAATTTCGAATTGATAGCCGAGGCGATACAACTCCTCCCCGACGCTGTCAAAAGCAAAATAAAAGTGCATATCACGCTTTCAGAAAAAGACAATAATTATTCGAAATATATTGTTGAAACCTATCCTTTAGAACAACTGAATTATATTGGAAAACTAACACGTTCGGAAGTTTTTGGTTATTTAAAAAAAATGGATTGCTTACTGTTTCCATCTAAAATTGAAACGTGGGGATTGCCAATTACAGAAGCAAAAGGATTTGGCAAACCGGTCTTGTTAGCGAATCTTCCTTATGCCAAAGAATCGATTGGAAATTATGATAACGTTTCTTTTTTCAACAGTGAAAACCCAGCGGAATTAGCGCAATTGATGATTGAATTTGTAACGAATACGATTCAATATCAAGGAAATAAATATACATTTGATACAGAAGAACAATTTAACGATTGGAATTCGCTTTTTGATTTTATCTTGAAAATTAAATAAGCCACGAATTCACGAATTAAAAATTAGTGAATTCGTGGCAAAAAAATAAAAACTAATAAATGCCGCATTTTTCAGTAATCATTCCGCTTTATAACAAAGAAAATTTTGTTGAAAATACATTAAAAAGTATTATCAATCAGACGTTTTCAGATTATGAAGTTTTGATTATTGACGATTGTTCTACCGATGGAAGTGTGGCGAAAATTCAACCGTATCTTTGCGATAAAATTCAGGTGATTTCACATACAAAAAACAGCGGATTATCGGCTTCCCGAAATACTGGAATCCGTAATTCAACCGCGCAATACATTACTTTTTTAGATGCCGATGATACTTGGAAACCGACGCTTTTAGAATCGTTTTACAACATGATGCGACAATTTCCGAAAGAAGTTATTTTTGCAACGAATTATGTAGAAGCATATCCAAATGGCAAAATTGCTCTTCCCAAAAATAATACATCCGATTTAAAACCCAATGCAACAATTCTAATTAAAGACTTTTTTAAAAGGAACAAACAGCAAGGGTTTTTTATTCATTCAGGGATTTGCTTGGATAAAAAAGTCTATTATAATGTTGGATTTTATGATGAAACCATCAATTTCGCTGAAGATTTAGATTTCAATATTAGAGCTTTTATTAGCTATAATTTGGTGTATTGCAATAGTCGATTGGTAAACTACACGATGTACTCCGAAAACCAATTAACCAATTCGAGTATTTTAGGAAAAACGATTCCTAATTATGACCAATACGAACCTTTAACGAAAAATAATTCCGACTTAAAATCGTACTTGGATTTTGAGCGTTACGTTATTGCCAAGCATCTGAAAATGGATGGAGATACGACGAAATACAAAGAAATAATTGGTAAAATAAACTCGGGAAATTTAAATCTGAAGCAACGATTATTGCTAAAATCACCTGTTGGTATTTTGCATTTCATCAAACAAATAAAAAGTTATTTACTTAAAAAAGGAATTCGATTGAGTAGCTACAACTGATTTATATAGTGCAAATAATCATCATATTCTCGAATATAATCTTCTTCTTTAAAAACATCGGAAACCACAACCAAACACACCGAACCAGAAGAGAAGTTTTCTAACTCACGCCATACATTGGTTTTGATTAACAATCCTTTGTCGGGTTTATTTAACGTGACGGTTTGCGTGTTTTTCCCGTCTTTTAAAATCACATCAAAACTTCCCGAAAGCGCAATTAGCAATTCGATTTGGTCTTTATGTGCGTGTCCGCCACGTTTTGCCGAACTCGGAACATCGTACAAATAATACACGCGTTTGATTTCAAAAGGAACAACGTCTTTTTCGATTACAGCAATATTTCCGCGGTAGTCTTCTACTTTTGGGATATTTAAAATTTCTATGTTCATGAGTTGGATTTAAAAAGTTGCAACCATTGGTTGCCAATTTTTTCTAAAGAAAATGCGTTCACACTTTCTTTCGCATTTCGCTTGCAATGTAAGTAAAAATCGGTTTCCGAAATCATCGTATTCATGGCAGCAATCAATTTGTCGAAATTTTGGTTTTCGACTAGAATTCCGTTTTCATTATCAGTAATTATTTCACTCGGTCCCGAAAAACAATCGAATGCGATTACAGGTGTTTCACAAGCAAGCGATTCGATTAAAACCGTTGGAAATCCTTCGTTTTTACTACACAAAACAACACATTTCGCGTTTTTCATATACACATATGGATTGGAAACTTTTCCTTTAAAAACAATGTTGTTTTCCATTCCCAATTGTTTTGCTTGGAGTTCGTAATTGACTTTTAAATCGCCATCTCCTAAAAATAGCATTTTGATATTTTGTTTCGGCAAATCCGATTTAGCGTAACTTTCTATTAATTTGTCGAATTGTTTTATGTTGTCATTCATGCGTCCAACTGCTAAAATATAGTCGTATTCTTTTTCAAATGGAATCTGCGATTGTTTATTGATAGCTTCAAAATCAATCGGATTATACATCGTTTGCAACTGCGAATACGAGTAATCTGATTGTACTTTATCTTCAATTTTTTTAGAAACCGTAATTATCTTAATCGCTTTCGAGTAGATTTTATTCGCCAAATATTTACTTTTCGGAAAATACAAATCAGTCATATAACTGTGAACCATGACAATTATGGGCGATTTATAAATATAGTTCGCGATAAAAAACTCTTGCCATTGGTTGCGTTTGACCCTGAAATCGATAATAAAATCAAATTTATTTGTAGCAAAAAATTGTTTTAAAACTTGGAATCGTTTTAGACGATTAAAAAATCCATTAGAGTTATTTTTGAGTTTTCCTAGATTTAAAATTGCTCCCGAATACACATAGTCGATTTTATCTACTACAATGACATGATGTACTTCACATTCGTTTTGCACAAAATAATTCGACAACAACGCCGCACAGCGTTCAGCACCACCAGTAGCTAGCTGATCGGAAACCAAACAAAGTCGGAATTTCTTTTTTGCGGTATCGTTCAAATTTTGATTATTTTAGCAACAAATATAGTAATAGCGACAAATATACTAATTAAGTGAAGATTTTATTAATAGGCGAATTCAGCAGGTTGCACAATTCTTTAAAAGAAGGATTGGTCGTTTTGGGTCACGATGTTATCGTTATCGGAAATGGCGATGGCTTTAAGAATTACCCTGTTGATTTATCGACGAAAGCCAAATGGTGTGAGTCGAAATGGTTGCAACTTCCGAGAAAAGCCATTCATAAAATCACCAAATTCGACATGGCGAAGATTGAGTTTGGCATCCGATTTTATTTCCATCTAAAAAAACTAAAAAACTTTGATGTTGTACAATTGATTAACGAATCGGCGATACAAACCGTTCCTTTTTTAGAGCGTTATTTATTGAAGAAAATCATTCAACAGAACAATAAATTTTTTCTACTGTGTTGCGGTGTTGATTATAAGGTGGCGAAATACATGATGGAAAAAAACGGAAAATATTCGATTATGAATCCGTATTTTGAGAATCCGAAATCACATAACGAATACCAATTTATTCTCGATTTTTTATCCAACAATCATAAAAAAACACACGATTTGGTGTATGCGAATTGTAGTGGAATTATAGCTTCCGATATCGATTATGTCTTACCAATGCAACACCATTCAAAATTTTTAGGATTGATTCCGAATCCAATAAATACGGACAAAATTGAATTTATAGCATCCAATTTAGAGAAAAAAATACATATCTTCTTAGGAATAAACAGAGGAACGTATCATACAAAAGGCATTGTTTTTTTTGAAAAAGCACTCGAAATAATCAAGGAAAAATACACTTCTAAAATTGACATTTGCATTGTCGAAAACATTCCGTATAATGAGTACATCAAACGGTACAGCAAAGCGCATATTGTACTCGATCAAGTGTATGCTTACGACCAAGGTTACAACGCGTTAGAAGCCATGGCAAAAGGGAAAGTCGTTTTTACAGGAGCCGAAAAGGAGTTTGTCGATTATTATAAATTGTCCGAAGAAGTAGCTATCAATGTTTTGCCAGATGTAGATGATCTAGTTGCGAAATTGTCCTATTTAATCGAAAATCCAAATGAAATAATTGCCATTGGAAAACGGGCACGACAGTTTATTGAAAAAGAACATCAGTACATTAAAATTGCTCAAAAATATTTAGAAACTTGGAAAAAATAAAATCTTTTTTTATTGTCAATAATGGCATTTTGCTAGTCATTATTATTCCGTTTTTAACATCCATTGTTTATGCTTTACTATTACCTGTTTCTTTAGACGAAGCAGCGACTTTTTTGTTGTTTACCAACACCAATATTATCCAAAGTGCTACTACTTATCCGGCGCCGAACAACCACATTTTACATTCTATAATCACCAATTTTACCAAACATTTACCTTACTTATCGGATTTGTTCAAACTCCGTATTTCATCAATTGCAATTAATTTGGTAACACTGTTGGTGCTAT
>JAYVFV010000027.1:0-6280 GCA_043772885.1 Flavobacteriales bacterium | reverse complement strand
ATATTTAGCTACGATGTTGTATTGATTTTCGCCATACGGCAATTGGAATTTTCCTTCGCCATGAGAAACCCAGACGCCAAGAGTGCTTCCCGCTAATGATTTCAACATTACGGAATTGTTTACTTGTACTTTAACAGACGTAAAAATACTTTCGTGTTTGTGCGAATCGTTAAAGTGCATTTTTCCGTGAATTTCGTGCTCTGGATTCACCAATTCTAATTCCATGAACAATTGACAACCATTGCAAATTCCAACCGATAAAGTATCTTCTCTTTTAAAGAAATGCTGCAACGCTGTTTTAGCTTTTTCGTTATACAGAAATGCTCCTGCCCAACCTTTGGCTGAACCCAAAACATCCGAATTAGAAAAACCACCAACAGCACCAATAAACTGAATCCCTTCTAGCGTTTCTCTTCCCGAAATTAAATCGGTCATGTGAACGTCTTTGACATCAAATCCTGCTAGATACATTGCGTTTGCCATTTCACGTTCGGAATTACTTCCTTTTTCACGAATGATGGCAGCTTTTGGGCGTGGTTTTGTTTGGTCAATAACTGGTTTTTTTCCAGTAAAGTGATTCGGAAAAGTATACTGTAACGCTTGATTTTTATAATTGTCAAAACGCTCCTGCGCTTTATTATTCTTGGTTTGTTTTTGGTCGAGTAGGAAAGAGGTTTTGAACCATACATCTCTGTAATGTTGAATGTTGAATGCTAAATGTTGAATGTTCAAATATTCGGAATTTTCAAAAGTTCCAATTTTAAAGAATTCAATTCCATTTAATGCTGTTTCAAAAGTAGCATCATCTTTAGCTTGCAAAACGATTCCGATATTTTCAGCAAATAAGATTTTCACTACATCTTTTTCATTGAATTTGTCAAATGAAATAGTCGCTCCTATATTCACATCGGCAAAACACATTTCTAATAAAGTGGTAATTAATCCACCACTTCCAATATCGTGTCCAGCAAGAATTTGATTGTCTTTTATTAAATTCTGAATCGCATTAAAAGCTTTTTTGAAGAAAGCACCATCTTTAATAGTTGGCGTTTCTGAACCGATTTTATTCAGGGTTTGCGCGAACGAACTTCCGCCTAATTTGAAATCATCTTGCGATAAATTGATATAGTATATTGAGCCGCCATTGCGTTGTAAAACGGGTTCTACTACGTTAGTTATGTCGTTGCAATTTCCTGCTGCTGAAATAATTACGGTTCCGGGTGCAATCACTTCATCATTTGGATATTTTTGTTTCATTGAAAGCGAATCTTTTCCGGTTGGAATATTGATTCCCAATTCGATGGCAAAATCAGAACATGCTTTTACGGCTTCGTATAAACGTGCATCTTCACCTTCGTTTTTACAAGCCCACATCCAGTTGGCAGAAAGCGAAACGCTTTTTAAATTTTCTTTTAGCGGAGCAAAAACAATATTCGATAATGCTTCTCCAATTGCATTTCTACTTCCCGCTCTCGGATCAATTAGCGCCGAAATAGGAGCGTGGCCAATAGAAGTGGCAATTCCTTCCCTTCCATTATAATCCAAAGCCATTACACCCACATTGTTCAATGGTAATTGTAACGGACCAGCGCATTGTTGTTTGGCGACTTTTCCACCAACGCAACGATCGACTTTATTGGTCAGCCAATCTTTACAAGCTACGGCTTCTAACTGCAGTACTTGCTCTAAATAAAACGGAATTTTATCTTGCGAATACGCTAAATCGCTATAATTTCGAATAATAGTCGTATCGTTCATTATCACTTTAGGTGAACTTCCGAAGAAATCTGCCAAAGCGTAATCCATTGGTTTTTCACCAGTAGTTTTTGATTCGAATGTAAAGCGATGATCGCCTGTTACTTCTCCGACAGAGTACATGGGAGAACGTTCTCTATCGGCAATTTTTTGAAGTAAATAAATATCCTTTTCTCCGATAACCAATCCCATTCTTTCTTGTGATTCGTTTCCGATAATTTCCTTAGCGGAAAGCGTAGGATCGCCAACTGGCAATTTATCCAAATCGATTAAACCTCCTGTCGCTTCAACCAATTCGGAAAGACAATTTAAGTGTCCACCTGCACCGTGATCGTGAATAGAAACAATTGGATTGTTATCGCTTTCTACCAAACTGCGTATGGCATTGGCAGCACGTTTTTGCATTTCCGGATTGGATCGTTGCACTGCATTTAATTCGATTCCGGAACTAAAAGCGCCTGTATCTGCTGAAGAAACCGCTGCTCCGCCCATTCCAATTCTATAATTTTCACCACCAAGAATCACAATTTTATCTCCTTTTTGAGGTTCGTGTTTTAGTGCTTGATCTAATTTTCCGTAACCAATTCCGCCCGCTTGCATAATCACTTTATCGTAACCAATTTTTCGATCGTTTTCTTCATGTTCGAAAGTCAGTACGGAACCTATAATTAATGGTTGCCCGAATTTATTTCCGAAATCAGAAGCACCATTAGATGCTTTTATCAAAATATCCATTGGTGTTTGGTACAACCATTTTCTGGCTGCAACGGCATTTTCCCATGCTCTATTTTCTAATCGGGAATAAGATGTCATATAAACCGCTGTTCCTGCCAAAGGTAAAGAACCTTGACCACCCGCCAAACGATCTCTAATTTCGCCGCCAGAGCCAGTTGCTGCACCATTGAATGGCTCAACTGTTGTGGGAAAATTATGAGTTTCTGCCTTTAATGAAATGACCGAATCAAATTCTTTTATTTCGTAGAAATCTGGTTTATCGGCAGTTTTGGGAGCAAATTGTTGTACACGTGGTCCTTTTACAAATGCCACATTATCTTTGTATGCAGAAACGATGTCATTCGGATTTTCAGCGGCTGTTTTTTTTATTAATTTAAATAGCGAAGAAGGCATTTGTTCACCGTCTATAACGAATGTTCCGTTAAAAATTTTATGACGACAGTGTTCAGAATTGGCTTGTGAAAAGGCAAAAATTTCGGAATCGGTTAATTGGCGTTTTAATTTAACGGAGAGATTTTCAAGGTATTCTACTTCATCTGGACTTAAAGACAATCCTTCTGAATTGTTATATGAGGCAATATCGCTAATGTTGATAATCGCTTCAGGTTTGATATTTATGGTGAAAATAGCTTGATTTAATTCGGAATATTTCTGGAATAACATCGGATCAAAATCGGCATTGCTTTCTGAAAATTTATGAAATTCTTCAATTCTAATAATGCCTTCAATTCCCATATTCTGAGTAATTTCTACAGCATTGGTGCTCCATGGGGTTACCATTGCGGCACGTGGACCAACAAAAAAATCCGCGAGAACGGATTTATCTATTTTTTGAGCATTACCAAATAACCAATTTAATTTTGAGATAGTTGCTGTCGAAAGTTCATTTTGCGCTTGAACAGCAAAAACTGTAGTTGTTTCGTTTCCGAAAAAATGAATCATTGTGATGATGTTTGTAGTTGTGCAAATTTAAGGTAAAAAGCTCAAATACAAAAATGAGTTATGAATAGTTTTTAACTTGTTGCTTACAATATATTTTTTCAATAAATTAAATTAATTTCTACAATTTATTTTTAATTTTTTCTATGAAAAAACATTAAAAACAATTACAAGTTGTTAAGCTAACTGCATTACTTGCAATTGAGACATTTCCAGCTGCATCTTTTGCTTTAATATAAATCGAATAAGTCGTTAAACCTGTCAATCCCATAATGGTAGCAGTTGTTGTTGTAACTGATGTTTGTATAACACCATTGACATAAACGTCATATAGAGTGACTCCAATATTATCAGATGAATTGGACCAATTTATGGTTAAACTTGTTGTTGTTTTTGCAGAATTTGTAATGCTTGATGGATTTGTTGGAGGAATTATATCAAAAAATTGTAAAGTTGTTAGGTTAATTGTCGAGCTATTTGAAGAACTATTTCCAGCTAAATCTTTTGCTTTAACATAAAATGAATAGCTAGTATTTTCTGTTAAACCTGTTATGGAAGTTGATGGTGTTGCAACGGTAGTTTTTAGTAAGCCATTCATATAAACCTCGTAAGCTGTTACTCCAATATTATCAGTTGAAGCTGTCCATGTTAAAGTTAAACTTGTCGTGGCAATATTAGATGCAACTAAATTAGATGCACTTGTTGGAGATTGGTTATCCGAAGTGGTGCTCCAAATCATAGCCACATATTCAGGGTGATCTATAAAAGGATTTCTATTATTTTGTCTGTTATAAATAGCATTGTTTCTTGTAATTTCTCTTGCACTTACAGGATCTTGATTGTGCCAAGTAATTAGCATATTTAAAAAAGGAGTTGTAAAAACTTGATCGCTTGTTTGGTTAAACATATCAAAAATATAACCTGCCACCAAGTTTTCATAACGCGTTGCAAAATAAAAATACATTCTAGCTATATCCCCTTTAAATTCATTTAAGGGTTCAAAAACAGTTCCGGTATAACCAGGTACTGCGCTTGTGCCGCTCTTACTTCCGTTTAAAGTTGTAGAAGTTGAAGTTGCAACATTTCCATGAGGATTGTTTGAACGCAATGTATTTACAGTACCATCTACTGGTGGTATAAAATGGGCATCAGATACCATTGGTGAAGCGGAATTGTATATGGATTGTGGAACGATATGTTCTCTATTATAACAATTCGATTGAGAGGCTGAACCACATTGGTTTGTAATATAGTTATAAATTACAGGATCAACGCCATTAGGATTTTCAGAATAGATATCTAAAATAGTATTGTCATTCTCATATTGATTATCTCTGTCGGATGTAGCAAAGGTTGTCCACAAAGCATCATAACTAAGTACAGTTTGCACTTTAATTTTATTATACAATTGTGTTTTTAATGTATACCCAGTTCCAGTTGCGGTGTTATAATACCCAGATGGAATTTGTGCATACACAATCATCGTCAATAAAAATTCCGCTATAAGTAATACTCTTTTTAAACTTAATAGTTTCGTCATGCCAATAATACTGTTTTTGCTTTTAACCAATTTTGAAATGGCTCAAAGCATTAATTACATAAAATTAATGTTGTGTGTTATGGCGTTTAAATGAATTGTTTTTTTTATGGAAGATAGTGTGATTACGGAACAAACTGATAGGCTCCTAAATCAGTTGATGAAGTTCTATTTATATTTAAAATATCAAATGGAACTAAAGCAGTAAAAATAGGATCTGATGGTAAATTCAAATCTTCAGTAAGCCATAGTTTGTTATTGTTTAGATCTTCATATTTAGGCTTGTTAAGACTAGAATTTGTTGCAATGGTACAATTATTATAATGTGTTGCATCGGTGCTAAATTGGTATAGTGGATTTGAAGTAAACTGATTGTTAATATTATTAAATCGTATCAAACAATGATTAAATTTATAATTAAATGCGGCACCTCCTTCTGTCTCGTAATCCAATAACATTTCTATTTGATTGCTTCCATAAATAATACAATTGTTGAAATTGGCTTGCGTTAAATCATGGACATAAATTGTCGTAGTGGTTTCATAATAATTATTTAACAGCACAGCAACTTGATTTGAACTCGACCAATTGTTGTTAAAAGTACAATGAGTGAAATTATAATTCCCACCAAAAGTGCCTGCAAACGAAGCCTGTCCACAATAATTAATCACTACATTTTCTCCGCTAACATTAGATTTTCTTGCTAAAATACCAAGATTGGAACAGTTGTAAATTTGAGAATTTTTTATAGTAAGTTTTGGAAAATCGGTAGTATTAGTCGTTGTAGCTAAATTTCCTGAAAGTATACCAACGGTTGCGTTTTTTAATGTAAGATGGTTAATTTCATTTAAAGTTGAAGTCGAATAATTAATGATGGCTCCCCATTGTCCTGGTACATCGGTATAAATGGGTTCCAATCGATCACCTTCAAAAATAACTTCTTTTTCAAAAGCATCTGTTGTTGAGACGTTTCCATTAATTTTTAAAACTGCATTTTTCCCAATGATTAAACCCGAATTGGCATGAAAATGTATTCTTGCCCCTTCATTAACAGTCAGTGTTTTTCCATCGGGGACAAACGCATAGCCATACATAACGTACGGTTTTGAATTATTCCAAATGTATTCGTTTCCATTTACAGGATCAAATTCATCTAAATTACTACCGGCTATAATTACATTTTCATTGTCATCTCCAACTCCTAAATTGACCGCTTCATAGAGAAAATTACCAGTGGTTCCACTTCGTTGCGGATAAATAAAGTACGCATCTTGAATCAAAGTAACCAAATCTACATCTTGTGCTGCACCTGCT
>JAYVFV010000026.1:0-6283 GCA_043772885.1 Flavobacteriales bacterium | reverse complement strand
AAATCTGCCACATATGGCATTAAAGCTAAGTGACGTGCTCTTTTAACAGCAACAGACACTTTTCTTTGGTACTTTAATGAAGTTCCTGTTAAACGACGTGGAAGAATTTTTCCTTGTTCGTTCACAAACTTCAATAAGAAATCGGCATCTTTATAATCAATATATTTGATTCCAGATTTTTTAAAACGACAATACTTTTTAGTTTTGTTAGTTTCAATGTTCAAAGGCGTTAAATATCTAATATCTCCGTCTTTTTTTCCTGAGGCTGATTGTTGTAGTGTTGCCATAATTACGCTTTTGCTGCTTTAAGTTTTGCTCTTCTTCTCTCTGCCCAAGAAATTGCGTGTTTATCAAGACTTACAGTCAGGAAACGCATAATTCTTTCGTCTCTTCTAAATTCAGTTTCAAAAGCAATAAGTACTTCTGGAGTAACTTTGAATTCGAATAAATGGTAAAAACCACTTTTCTTGTTTTGGATTTCGTAAGCTAATTTTTTTAAGCCCCAATCCTCTTTGGATACCATTTCTGCTCCTTTGGAAGTAAGAAAATCTTCGAATTTGCTTACTGTTTCCTTTACCTGAACATCAGATAAAACGGGATTTAAAATGAAAACAGTTTCATAATGATTCATATAATATAATTTGATTAAATAAAATTGGGTGCAAAAGTAATTATTTTTTTTAAATAAACAAACAAAAAGCAAATTTAATCGCCAAAATGCAAAAAAAGCCGATTAAAATTAGTTTTAATAAAAAAAACGTTTTACTTTCGTCTGACCAAATCTATAATAAAATAAATTATGAAACTAAATTGTGTTGTTGTTGATGACAGTTCACTTCAAAGAATGGTCATTGCAAAGTTAGTAAATAATCATCCGAATCTACACTTAGTGGGTGATTTTTCTAATGCAATTGAAGCGAAAAATTGTATGACGGTGCATACCGTTGATTTAATTTTTCTTGATGTAGAGATGCCCGTAATTAGTGGTTTCGATTTTATCGATGGTTTAAAAGCCAAGCCGCAAGTAATTTTTATTACTTCAAAAGCAGAATATGCCTTAAAAGCTTTTGATTATGATGCAACTGATTACCTACAAAAACCTATTGTATTAGAGCGTTTTAACGCATCGGTTAAACGTGCCCTTGACTTACACCTACTAAGACAAGAGAATCACGAAGAAGATGGAGATCATATCTTTATCAAGAGTAACCTAAAAAAACTTAAAATTTTCACCAACAAAATCAAATGGATTGAAGCGTATGGTGATTATGTAAAAGTGGTTACTGAAGAAGATACAAATCTAGTTCTTTCTACTATGAAATCATTTGAAAATGACTTGTCGAAAGATAAATTCATTCGAGTTCACAAATCGTATATCATAAATATCGATAAAGTGGAACGATTTAATAGTAAGTTTGCTGAAATTGGAGTTACTAAAATTCCTCTAAGCAGAAACAAAAAAGAAGATTTAATTAGAGCATTAGCTATTGCTTAATAGAAATCAACATTCAAAGTAATTTTAATTGCTTTGTATTGTGGAATAACATCAAAACTATTCAGAATTTTCTGGATAGTTTTTTTTATGCCATTAATGGACTGATTTTGCGGAATCTTAATCAGTATCGTTCGTATGTATTCATTCCGAATTCTATTAATTACTGGTTCTTCTGGTCCGAGTACTGGAACATCTAAATTTTGTTGCAACACTTGATACAACCAAAAGGAACCTTCTTTCAGTTTTTCAAAATCGCGTTGTTTTAAAGTTACTTTTATCAATCTGAAAAAAGGAGGATATTTATAAATCTGGCGTTCGAACAATTGCTCTTTGTACATTCCTGCATAATCATTATGAGTCACTTGCTGAATCACATTGTGATTTGGATTGAAGGTTTGAATAATCACTTTTCCTCTTTTTTCAGAACGTCCTGCTCTTCCTGAAACTTGTGTCATCATTTGAAAACTTCTTTCAAACGCTCTAAAATCGGGCTGGTACAACATGTTATCGGCATTCATAATTCCAACTAATGAAACATTGTCAAAATCCAATCCTTTTGCAAGCATTTGAGTTCCGACCAAAATATCAATTTCTCGATTTTTAAAACTATCAATAAGATTTTCAAAACTGTATTTCCCACGAGTAGTGTCTTGATCCATTCGTTTAATATTTTTGAATGGAAACAATTCGGCCAATTCCAATTCAATTTGTTCCGTTCCAAATCCTTTTGTCGTAAGATGTGAACTTGTACAACTGTGACAATTGGTTGGTTTTGCAATCGAATGTCCGCAATAATGACAACGCAGTTGGTTTTTAAATTTATGATACGTTAAACTCACATCGCAATTCGGACATTGTGGTACATGACCACAAGTAAGACATTCCATTATTGGAGAAAACCCTCTACGATTTTGAAACAAAATAATTTGTTCGTCTAACGAAAGTGCTTCTGTGATAGCATCTATCAAAGTAGTACTAAAATGTCCGTTCATTCGCTTTCGGAAATAACTGTCTTTCAAATCTACTAATTCAACTTCAGGCAACGCCACATTTCCAAATCGTTCTTTCAAAGTTACGAGTCCGAATTTTCCTGATTGTGCATTAAAAAAAGTTTCAATACTTGGCGTTGCCGAACCTAAAAGCACTTTTGCATTATGTGATTGTGCTAAAACGATAGCAGCATCACGAGCGTGATATCGTGGCGCTGGATCTTGTTGTTTGAAAGTTTGCTCATGTTCTTCATCAATAATTAGCAATCCCAAATTAGAAAAAGGTAAAAATAACGCCGACCTCGCTCCTATTACAATTTTAGCTTTATCGGAGTTTTGCAAGACTTGATTCCAAACCTCAACTCTTTCATTATTAGAATATTTCGAATGGAAAACCGCCACTTGATTGCCAAAATACTGCGTTAACCGAAAAACCAATTGCGTTGTTAAAGCTATTTCTGGTAATAAATACAATACTTGTTGGTTGGTTTGTAAGTACGTTTCGATAAGTTTGATATAGACTTCTGTCTTTCCGCTTGACGTTACGCCATGCAACAAACAAACTTCCTTTTCAGCAAACGAATAATTGATTGCTGAAAACGCAGTTTGTTGTGCCGAATTGAGTTGTAAATTGATTTCAATTTTATTTTTATCAAAATTGACACGATCTTCCTGAATGTAATATTCTTCGAAAATTTCTTTATCTACCAAGGCTTTTATAATGGCTGTTGAAGTTTGTGCTTTTTCTACTAATTGCTTAACAGAAATGGCTCTCCTTTCCTGTGCTTGCAATTGAAAATAATGCAACAACAACTCTTTTTGTTTGGCTCCTTTTAAACTGTCGAGTAACGCAATTAAATTTTCTTCGGAAGTATAATTTTCGTTCAATCGAATGTAACGCGTGAGTTTCGGTTTGTATTCCTCTTGAATCTCCTCTTGCAAAAACAGAATATTTTTTCCAATCATTTTTTGGATTGTGGGAAAAACATTTTTTTTATTCAGAATCGCCATCACATCTTGTACTTTGAGCGAACTTTGATGTTGTAACGCTTCGTACAACAAAAATTCGTCATCACTCAACTGGGTTTCATCCACGAAAGTGTCATGCTTCATAGAAATCAATGTTTCACTTTCCAACAAAAAAGCGGAAGGCAAAGCCATTCGATACACATCGCCAATCGCACACATATAATATGAGGCAATCCATTGCCAATGGTTAATTTGCAATTCGTTTACGATTGGTTTTTTATCTAAAATTTCATGAATCTCTTTTGCTTCGTATAATGTGGGTGAATTTTGATGCAAATCGACAACTAACGCAGTGTACATCTTATTCTTACCGAACGGGACTGCAATGCGCATCCCTTTTTTAATGTATTGATATTCTCCCTCAGAAACCATATACGTAAAGGTTTTGTGGAGAGATAAAGGCAAGATTACTTCTACGAAGTGCATATGCTATTTTAGATTTTAACTTAATTAGATTGTTTTTGATTGTCCAATTCTTTTGCCTTTTCGCGTTTTAACTTCTTAATAATTGCGTCGAGTTCAAATCCTAATAGCAAAATCATACAGTTAATCCAAATGTAAAACATGATAACAAGCAGTGTTCCGATAGAGCCGTACAGTTGATTGTATTTTGAAAATCGAACCACCCATATTCCGAAAAAATAAGACGACAAAATAATTAAAATTGTAGTAAATACTGAACCTATTGAAATAAAAGCGCGTTTGCCACCATCGTGCATCGTCCCATATTTAAACAGTATCGAAGTCGTAATTAATATCATTAAAATAATAAAGAAGTATCTTCCCATTTCGATTAATGGAATTGCATCCGAAAGTACATCCTGAATCTTTGTCGACTGAATAAAAACCTCAAATACAACAATTGTTGCGACAGTAATTATCAATAAAAAAGACAATATAATCGACAACCCTAAAGAAACAAAATACTGATGAAAAAATCTTCTTTTTAAAAGAATGTGCTGTGAGTTTTCGAACCCGCCCAGAATGGCATTTACACCATTAGTCATTAAAAAAATAGACATGAGAAAACCTATAGATATCAAACTTTCGTAGCTATTGTGTAAGATGTCATTGATGATTTTATAAATCGCTTCGTAAGTATTTGGCGGAACACCTCCTTGTACAAACCGGAGAAAATCTTCTTGAAATCCTTGTATTGGGATGTACGGAATCAAATTCAGAATAAACAACGTAAAAGGAAAAAGCGCCATAAAAAAACTAAACGCAATGGCTGCGGCTCGGTACGTTAACGCGCCTTCCATAATTCCGATGACATACAATTCCAATAAATCGTACAAAGACAAACCATAAAGCCATGGCAATTTTATAGTGTGCCCAAATGCAATGAAATGTCTTATTACTGGGAAATTCTTCATTTGTACTGATATATTTTAGTGTTCAGTGTTCAGTGTTCAGTGTTCAGTTGTTTTTTTCTGCCAACTGAACACTGAATACTGAACACTATTTTCAAATCGCTTTCAAACTCAAATCCATATTATAAACGGAATGGGTTAACGCGCCAGAGGAAATATAATCCACACCGCAATCGGCGTAGTGTCTAATTGTTTTTTCATTGATATTTCCCGATGATTCCGTAAGGCATTTAGAACCAATCAATGCAACCGCTTTACGTGTATCTTCAAAATTAAAATTGTCGATTAGAATTCGGCAAACACCTTCGTTTTGGAGAATTTCTTCAATTTCATTTAGGTTTCTAGCTTCGACAATGATTTTCAAATCGAGATTGTTTTCTTTTAAAAAAGCTTTGGTTTTATTCATCGCTTGCGTAATTCCACCTGCAAAATCATTATGATTGTCTTTCAGCATTATCATGTCGTACAACGCAAACCGATGGTTTTCACCACCACCAATTTTAACTGCCCATTTTTCGCAAGCTCTAAAACCTGGCGTTGTTTTGCGAGTGTCTAAAATTTTGGTTTTCGTTCCTTCTAGTAAACAAACGTATTTATTCGTTTTTGTTGCAATCGCACTCATTCTCTGCATCGAATTAAGCACCAATCGTTCGGCTTTTAATATCGATTGAGAACTTCCCGAAACATGAAAAACAACATCGCCATATTTGACTTTTTCGCCATCATTAATAAACGTTTCCACTTTTAAATCAGCATCAACATAGTGAAAAATCATTTTTGCAAAGGCAACACCAGCGATGATTCCCTCATCTTTAACTAAAAGTTTTGCTTTGCCAGTTGTTGTTTTTGGAATACTCGCTAATGAAGAATAATCGCCCGGACCAATGTCTTCGCGAATTGCATTTTGTATAATTAATTGGAGTTCATTTTGAAATTGTGCTTCTGAAATCATACTGTTTAATTGAATCGCTAATGTAAAAAAAAATAGAGATTGTTTCAAAACTATTTAACTATCTTTGATTAACCAACCAAAACTAAAACATGAAAACACGTCATAAAATAATTGTTGCAGCTATTATGTTGATGATCGCCACCGTAAACTATTCTAGAATTAGCGGAATTGACACCATCAGAACTGTTCACTTTTTATCTATTTTTTCTATTGGATTAATATCTGGAATATTGCTAAAACTGCTTATTGAAGCTTATAAAACAAGGTAATTCACGTTGTGTTATTTAATTTAGAAAATGAACATCAAGTTACTCGCCATTGGCAAAACCGATAACAAAGCATTGCAGACTTTAATTGACGATTATACCAAACGATTGTCGTTTTATATTAAGTTTGAGTTGGATATTATTCCCGATGTAAAAAACGTCAAAAACCTTTCCGAAAT
>JAYVFV010000025.1:0-6294 GCA_043772885.1 Flavobacteriales bacterium | reverse complement strand
TAAAAAAGAATTTGAAGCGATAAACTACTTGATAAAAAAAGAACTTTTTGTCAATGAAAGCAAAGGCCAAGTCATTCATTACCATATTGATGAACGCAATCAAATTTGGTTAAATTTAGATTATACGGCTCATTATCCTGGTGGTCCATTTTTACATGAAAGTATTCTAGGAGCGTTAACTTTAAATTAATTTTATTGGTTTTAATTACCGCGTTTAGTCACTTTTTATTACATTAGCTTACTTTAATATTTCTGTATATGAAAAAAATAATACTTCTTTTATTTTTTATTCCGTTTGGAATTATAGCGCAAGAAACCGTCCAAGAAACGGCATTCGACAAAAAGAAAAACGAAGTGCGTTTTGATGTTTTGTCTGTAATTACCTCTGGTAAATTCGGACTCAGTTATGAGCGATTTCTCGGAAAAGATTTTTCTGTCGGAGTGCATGTTAATTTTTCTAGCAGTACTAAAACAAAGAATGATTTTAATGACAGTTCGAGAAATAATTTACCGAAATACGAAGTCAATCCGTATGTACGCTATGCGCTTTCTAAAAGTAAAAAAAGATATTATTTTGCTGAAGTTTTCGCCTCGTCAAATGGCGGCGATTTTAAAGAAATTGTGAAGTTAACCGATGCCAATGGCAATGATTATTACACTACACAAATATCAAACTATTCCGATTTTGGTGTTGGTGGCGGATTAGGTTATAAAATGTATATTAAAGACGCTTTTGCTGTTGAATTTCTTGTCGGATTTGGCTCCAACCTTTCTAATAGAGAAAAAAGCCCCGATGTGATTTCGATTGTTGGTTTAAATTTTGGCTATCGATTTTAAAAAAATACCGTTATGAAAAAAATACATTATTTACTTTGTCTTATAATTTTAAATCTATTTGTTAGCTCTTGCGACACCAATGACGCTACGTTTTATAAAGATGTTTTTGTAACCGTTCCCGATTTGGTTCGCATTGAAACGTCGGCTGTTGGCTATAATGTAAATGATAAAATATACATTAATTGTTACATCTATAGATTATTAAATGTTCCCAATCAAACTAATTTATTAGATATTAGAGAATCAACTGGAAATGCTGCAAGTTTTAACTTTACCTATCTTTTAGAGAAAAAAAACGCTGTTAATGAGTGGGAAATTATTGATGTTAATCCGAGTAATATTGATGTAACTTCAGGAAGTATTTCTAGTGGAAGTTTCTATTATGCTAATGCCAACTTTTATCCGTCGAGCGATGGTTATGAATTTAGAGCTGGATTACCACTGACTTCAAGTGGTCAATATAGAATTAGCTTTGGATACAATAGTTCATCAGCACAAATAATAGAAATGCGTTCTGAAAGCATCAACAATAATTTATTTTTAAATATTTACACAACTGAAGACAATGGTAATTTAGACGCTTCTGGTTATTATAACTTCACCGTTTTATAATTGTAATTTACCAACTAATTTCTTCTTTATTATTTTTTTTTAGATACTGATTCGTTCTACTAAAGTGTTTATTTCCAAACCATTTTTTATGAACACTTGCAAAAGAAGGGTGTCCACATTCTAAAACCAAATGTTTTTGTTTATCAATATGGATTCCTTTTTTTTGAGCAAAATTTCCCCAAAGTAAAAAAACGATTTCTTCTTTTTTATCCGATATTTTTTGGATTACAGCATCCGCAAAACGATTCCAATTTAATTGTTTATGACTATTTGGATTGTCTTTTTGAACCGTTAATGTTGCGTTTAAAAGTAATACACCTTGCTTTGCCCAGCGTTCTAAATTGCCCGAAGTTGGCATAAAAATAGTTCCTAAATCATCATTTACTTCTTTGAAAATATTCCGTAAGGAAGACGGAATTGCAATTCCGTCATTCACAGAAAAACACAATCCGTTGGCTTCTCCTACTCCGTGATACGGATCTTGACCAATAATTACTACTTTTAAATTATCAAAATCAAATTGATTAAAAGCAGCAAAAATTAATTCATTTGGAGGAAAACAAATTTGCTTTTGGTATTCATTGTCAACAGCAAAAGTCAATTCTTTAAAGTACGTTTTTTCAAACTCTTCTTTTAGAATTTTCTCCCATGAAGAATGCATGTTAATTTTCATATTCTGTATTTTATTACACAAAGATACACAGAGAAAGTACAGCGTTACATTAAGTTTTTTTAAAATCTCTGTGCAAATCCTCTGTGAACTCTGTGCAATTTTTTTTGTGTCATTGCACAGAGATACACAGAGGAAACACAGAGCTATTCTAATTTTAAATTAAATCTCTGTGCAATAATTCTTATTTTTGCATTAGAAATACTCAAAACTAAATGATTTCAATTACCGATAAAACGCTTCAAGATTTAGAATTTACGACCATTTTACAAACTATTTCCGATGGTTGTACCACTGAAATTGGTAAGTTAAAAGCTTTAGATATTATTCCGTTTAAAGACAAAGAACAACTGGTGAATGCCTTGCTGCAAACGTCAGAATATGTGTCTTCGTTTTCAAATAACAATGCCATTCCCAATCACGGATTTGACAATCTTTCGAATGATTTAAAGTTATTGGGAATCGAAGATAGCTTCCTTGAAGTAGGTAGTTTTAGAAAAATTGCCACGCTTTCTGAAACAGTAAATGCGTTGTTGGTTTTCTTTAAAAAATTCAACGACTATTATCCAAAGCTCAATGAAAGTGCTTTGCAAGTAGAATTCACCAAATTCATTATCCAAAAAATTGATGAAATCGTAGATAAGTATGGCGAAATAAAAGACAATGCTTCACCCGATTTATTGCAAATTCGCCGCGACATGAATCTTGTTCGTGGCAAAGTCAATCAGAGTTTCGGAATGGCGTTAACGCAATACAATTCACTTGGTTATTTAGACGAAATTAAAGAAAGTTTTGTCGAAAACCGTCGTGTTTTAGCGGTTTTAGCTATGTACAGACGAAAAGTAAAAGGTTCTATTTTAGGAAGTTCCAAAACAGGAAGCATTGCTTTCATCGAACCCGAAGCTACGCTAAAACATTCGCGTGAATTGAGTAATTTAGAATACGAAGAACGCGAAGAAATTACGAGAATTTTAAAACAACTTTCCGACGATATTCGTCCGTTTTTAGAGTTACTAAAACAGTATCAGGATTTTTTAAGTGCTATTGATGTCATTGCTGCCAAAGCAAAATACGCTAATAAAATCAATGCCATTTTACCGAAAATTACAGATGAAAAACGTTTGTATTTTAGAGATGCCTTCCATCCTATTTTGTATTTGAACAATACTATAAAGAAAGAAAAAACATTTCCCCAAACTATCGAATTGAATAAGGATAGTAGAATTATTGTAATCTCTGGACCCAATGCTGGTGGAAAAACTATTTCCTTAAAAACAGTTGGATTGTTACAGTTAATGTTGCAAAGTGGAATGTTAATTCCTGTTCACGAACGCAGTGAAACTTTTTTGTTTGATCGGATTTTGACTGATATTGGTGACAACCAATCGATTGAAAATCATTTAAGCACTTACAGTTATCGATTGAAGAATATGAATTATTTTCTAAAGAAATGCAACGCCAAAACCTTATTCTTAATTGACGAATTTGGAACGGGTTCTGACCCTGAATTGGGTGGCGCTTTGGCAGAAGCCTTTTTAGAAGAATTTTATCATCGGGAAGCATTCGGAATCATAACGACGCATTATTCCAATTTAAAAATATTGGCGAATGAATTGCCTTTTGCTTCCAATGCCAATATGCTATTTGATGAAAAATCATTAGAGCCGATGTACAAACTCGTATTAGGTCAGGCAGGAAGTTCATTTACTTTTGAAGTCGCTCAGAAAAATGGCATTCCGTACGGATTAATAAACAGAGCTAAAAAGAAAATTGAAGGCGGAAAAGTGCGTTTTGACAAAACCATTGCTACACTTCAAAAGGAACGTTCCAAAATGGAGAAAACATCGCTAAATCTAAAGGAAGAAGAATCGAAAGCACGTGAGGAAGGAAAAAAAATGGAAACGATTAATGCTAAAATTCAAGATAAATTAGAAAAATACCAAGAGCTCTATGATGCCAATCAACGGTTGATTTACATTGGACAAAAGTTGGATGATCTTTCTGAAAAGTATTTCAACAATAAAGATAAAAAAGTGCTGATTGGTGAGATTTTGAAAATAGTAGAAATCGAAAACTCCAAACGGAAAAAAGCAACAGCCAAGGAAATCAAGGAAAAGGAAGTCGTTAAAAAGCAAATTGTTCAGGAAGTTAGTGTCAAAGTCGAAGAAATTAGACAAGTTAAAAAAGAGAAAAAAATTAAAGCTGCCACACAATTAATAAAACCTAAAATAACCTTGAAAATTGGTGATAAAGTTCGAATGATAGACGGAAAAGCAGTTGGCACACTTGAAAAAATAGAAAAAAACAAAGCGATTGTGAATTATGGCGTCTTTATGTCGACAGTGAGTATTGAAGTACTTGAATTTGTAGAACGACCAAAAAAATAAACAATGGACGAATTACCACAAGACAAAAAAATTATTCTATTTGATGGTGTTTGCAATATGTGCGATGCTTTTGTTCAGTACATTATAAAACACGACAAAAAAGATGTCTTCCGTTTCGTGGCTTTACAATCGGAGTTGGGAGAAAAAATTATAAAACACATCGGCGTTGATAGTTCTAAAATTGATAGCATTGTAGTTTACGAACCTCGAATTGCTTATTACACAAAAGCAGAAGCAGCGTTTATTATTGCTTCAGCATTAGGCGGATGGATTTCATTGCTTGCCTTCTTTAGCATATTTCCAAAGTTTATGCAGAATCTTGGCTATGATTTTATAGCAAAAAACCGGTATAAATGGTTTGGTAAAAAAGAAAGTTGTATGATGCCGACTGATGAAATTAGAGAGAAGTTTTTGTGATTCTTTAACGTTATGTAGCTAGCAAACTGTTGCGACTTTTGAAACTTTTAATTTTCCATTACTAGAAAAAGAATTTATGAAAATTATATTTTCCATTAGCAACAAACGAGCAATAGTTGCTATGCTGTTAACTGTAGTTTTTATTCTTGAATTCTGTTTTTTAAATCCATTCTTGAATGTAAGATTCTGGTAATTTCTATTTCCTTTGCATTTAGAATTCTATAAAAGATTAGATGCTGACCAGAATTATAACCAAAAATCGTTTTATTTATTTCATTATAATTTTTGCCTAAAGTTTGGCTTTCCGCTAATTCTTGACAATCCGCCAACAATTCAAAATAGTATTTATCTGCTTGATTTTCTGACCAAACTTCATAAGTATAATCCCAAATTTTGGATAAATCATCAACAGCTTTGTTGGTAAGACAATATTTAGGCATTTCCTTTCTTGGCTTTTAAAGATTCAAGATGTTTTTTAGGATCAAAATTTTCAGCAATTCCACTTTCAATGCCTTCATTAATTGAATTTCTTAGAGCAACTATTTTGTGTTCCTCTTCTTCTAACAATCTTAATCCTGCACGAATAACTTCACTTGCGTTTTTAAATCTTCCTTCAGTAACACTGTTGTCAACAAAACTTTCAAAGTAATTGCCTAAAGATACGGATGTATTACGTCCCATAATTTTATATTTTTTTGTAAAGTTACCAAAATTTGGTAACATTCAAAGAAAAATTTGTGTTATTTTGCAGATTTAAAAAAATTACAGTTAACTTATAAATAACATTAAACCATTTCTAATCTTTCTCCCATTTTCCAACCACCGATGTAGCAATAGCATTTCCTAAAACATTCGTAGCGCTTCGAAACATATCACAAAAATGATCGATAGGAAGAATTAAAGCAATTCCTTCAATCGGAATATTGAACATACCGCAAGTCGCCGCTACTACTACCAAACTCGCTCTTGGCACTCCAGCAATTCCTTTACTGGTAAGCATTAACACCAAAAGCATTGTCATTTGTGTTGGTGTATCTAAATGAACACCATAGACTTGAGCAATAAAAATACTGGCAAAAGTCATATACATCATACTTCCATCGAGATTGAAGGAATAACCAAGTGGAAGCATAAAAGAAACGATTTTATCTTTAACTCCGAAGCGTTCTAATTCTTCGGTCAGTTTTGGGAAAACGGCTTCACTGCTTGTGGTTCCGAATGCAATAACTAACGGACTTAAGATTCGTTTTAGCAACGTGGTCATTTTTCCTTTTAAGAAGATATAACCAACAAGTAATAAAAATACCCAGAGTGAGGTAATTCCGACCATAAATGAACTGAAGAATTTAGCATTCGTAACTAGTAAATCGT
>JAYVFV010000024.1:0-2270 GCA_043772885.1 Flavobacteriales bacterium | reverse complement strand
GAGGAAGTAAATAAAGCGTATGGTAAATTTGATCAAGCGAGAGCCGACCAAAATGGCTACCAACCTTTTCCTTTTCAAGCGGGAAAAAAAGATGGTTTAATTCCGGGTTTTATTGAAGGATTAAGTTTCATGTCGATTGGCGATAAATCGACAATATTCATTCCTTCCAATTTAGGATATGGAGAAAAAGGCGCTGGAAATGTTATTCCGCCTAATTCTAATATCATTTTTGAAATTGAATTGTTAGATGCAATGCCAGCTCCTGTTGCTAAAAAAGAATAAGTAACATATTTCAGTTTTAAAAAAGCACAAAATTCAAATTGAATTTTGTGCTTTTTTTATGCTTACTTCTCGATACTTTTCAAAATTATAAATTTTGAAAAGTATCGAAGTGACGTAGTTAGATTACTTTTTAAACTTCCAATCAAAAGTATCATTCTCATTGATGATGGCTCCGATTTCTACACGAATGATAACGCCAAATTCTGATTGCAGAATTAACCAATTGCTTTCATTAAAGTGATTTTCTATCGAATCAAACGTTTCTGTTTCCCATGACTGGAATGGTAATTCTTGTTTTACTTCTTCGACATTTCTTCTAATGATATTTTTGTCTAATAGCTTTATTTCTGAATTGGAAGTGATAATATATCCCAAACGAAAGTCTTCATCTTCATAAAAAGTCAAACGCCATTGGTGTTGATTGTATAAAAAAATGATGTTGCTGTCATCGTCTTTGAACTCTTTATCGGGATTACCATACAACGCAATTACATCTTTTTGCTTCATTCCGAAAAGCAATTGGTCAATGCCGTTTTTTGGGATTATGTTCATAATCAGTTTGAATTAGTATTCAAAAACGCCGTATTCCGATTTAATGGTCAGTTTTTTATTTTCACTCGCTTCTACTCTACCTACAATTTGAGCATCGACACCAAATGATTTTGAAATTTTGACAATATCGTTTGCAATGGCAGCAGGAACATATAATTCCATTCGGTGACCACAATTAAAAACTTGGTACATTTCTTTCCAATCGGTGTTGGATTGCTCTTGGATGAGTTGAAACAACGGTGGTACAGGAAATAAATTGTCTTTAATCACATGCACATTATCTACAAAATGCAACACTTTAGTTTGTGCTCCACCAGAACAATGCACCATTCCGTGAATATCGTTTGAAGTGTATTTATCTAAAATAGCTTTTATAATTGGAGCATACGTTCGCGTTGGCGAAAGCACTAATTTTCCGGCATCTATTGGTGAATTAGTTACAGCATCTGTGAGTTTTACTTTTCCAGAATACACCAATTCTTTTGGAACCGAGCTATCAAAACTTTCAGGGAATTTTTCGGCTAAATAATGTGCAAATACATCGTGACGTGCTGATGTTAGTCCGTTGCTTCCCATTCCGCCATTATAACTTTTTTCATAATTTGCCTGACCGAAAGAAGCTAAACCTACAATCACATCACCGGTTTGAATGTTAGCGTTGTCAATTACTTTGCTGCGTTTCATACGAGCAGTCACTGTCGAATCGACAATGATGGTTCGCACCAAATCGCCAACATCGGCAGTTTCGCCACCTGTAGAATGAATGGTGACTCCGTAGCTTTTGAGTTCGGTAATTAGTTCTTCTGTTCCGTTGATGATTGCTGAAATGACTTCGGCTGGAATGAGGTTTTTGTTTCTTCCGATTGTTGAAGAAAGTAGAATATTATCGGTAGCGCCAACGCACAATAAATCGTCGATGTTCATGATTAGCGCATCTTGTGCAATACCTTTCCATACCGAAATATCGCCGGTTTCTTTCCAATACATGTAGGCTAACGACGATTTGGTTCCGGCACCATCGGCATGCATGATTAAGCAATAATCGTTATCATAGGTTAAATAATCGGGAACAATTTTACAAAATGCTTTGGGGAATAAACCTTTATCTATGTTTTTTATGGCGTTGTGGACGTCTTCTTTGGAAGCAGAAACTCCGCGCATGGCGTAGCGTTGACTGTTATCAGAACTCATTTTGTAGTTGTTTCATCTAAACGTTACTTTAGATTTTGTTGTGTTTGCAAATATAAAGATATGTATTGGGATTTGGAATTTTTTACAAGAAGAAAAAAAAGGATTGTTAACTACTATATGGTAGGTTTTATATTCAGCTGTCTTTACCACGCATGTGGGAATCCATGTATTGAGGAATGGATTCCCACATGCGTGGTAAAGACGCAGTGGTAAAGAAAATGGAATATTTATTAGCCCTGATGCAA
>JAYVFV010000023.1:0-2271 GCA_043772885.1 Flavobacteriales bacterium | reverse complement strand
GCTGTTGCAAAATCTACTCAATCAGACTTCGGTTTGTTTTGACACCGAAACCACAGGAATTGATGCGTTGAATGCCGAACTGGTTGGAATGTCATTTTCTTTCGAAAAAGGAAAAGCATTTTATGTTCCATTTCCTGAAAACCGAGACGAAGCACAAATTTTAGTGGATAAATTCAAACCTTTTTTTGAAAGCGAAACTATCGAAAAAATTGGTCAAAACGTTAAATATGATTTGAAAATTTTGTCAAATTATGGCGTTGAAATCAAAGGAAAATTATTTGATACGATGATTGCGCATTATCTGATTAATCCTGATATGCGTCATAACATGGATGTTTTGTCAGAAACTTATTTGAAATATTCGCCAAAATCAATTGAAACACTAATTGGTAAAAAAGGCAAAAATCAATTGTCAATGCGCGATGTGCCTTTGGAAGATATTAAAGAATACGCTGCCGAAGATGCTGATGTTACGCTACAATTAAAAGAAGTTTTTAGCCCAATTTTAGACAAAGCCGAAACGAAAAAATTGTTTGAAGAAATCGAAATTCCGTTAATTCCAGTTTTAGCCGCGATGGAAATGGAAGGCATCAATTTGGATGAAGAGTATTTAAAGAAAATGTCGGTTGATATGCAGAAAGACATCAACGAATTTGAGCAGAAAATCTACGAAACGGCTGGCGAAAAATTCAATTTGGCTTCACCAAAACAACTCGGTGATATATTATTCGACAAACTAAAAATCGGCGGAGCTAAACAAAAGAAAACCAAAACAGGTCAATATGCCACTGGCGAAGAAATTTTAAGCTATTTAGAAAAAGACAATCCAATTGTAAAAGATATTCTCGAATGGCGTCAAATGGTAAAATTGCAAAGTACTTATATTGATGCTTTACCAAATCAAGTAGATAAAAAAACTGGCAGAGTTCACACCGATTATATGCAAACGGTTGCGGCTACTGGTCGTTTGAGTTCGAATAATGCAAATCTACAAAACATTCCGATTCGTACCGAACGCGGAAGATTAATCAGAAAAGCATTTATTGCGCGCGATGAAAATTATTCCTTACTTTCTGCCGATTATTCTCAAATAGAACTTCGAATTATCGCTGCATTATCGGGCGAAGAAAACATGATTAAGGCATTTCAAAACAATGAAGATATTCATAAAAGTACGGCCGCGAAAGTATTCAACGTTCCATTGGAAGAAGTTACCAAAGAACAACGAAGCAATGCGAAAACGGTAAACTTCGGAATCATTTATGGTGTTTCCGCCTTTGGTTTGAGCAATCAAACTTCATTATCTCGTTCTGAAAGTGCCGCTTTGATTGATGCGTATTACAAAACGTATCCAAAACTAAAATCCTATATGTCGGAGCAAGTTGATTTTGCCCGTGAAAATGGTTATGTGCAAACCGTTTTAGGAAGACGTCGTTATTTAAAAGATATTAATTCGGCCAATGCTATTGTGCGTGGTGGAGCAGAACGAAATGCTGTAAACGCTCCAATTCAAGGTTCGGCTGCGGATATTATAAAAATTGCAATGATTAATATTTACAAAAAACTTAGCTCTGATACCGAAGGCTCGGTATGGAAGTCAAAAATGCTTTTGCAAGTTCATGATGAGTTGGTTTTTGATGTACACAATTCTGAATTAGAAAAAATCCAACCCATGATCAAACACGAAATGGACAATGCATTCACAATGGCAGTTCCTTTGGAAGTAGAACTTGGTTTAGGAAAAGATTGGCTAGAGGCACACTAGAACGAATATTATAACAATAAAAAAAGCTATGGAAGTTCTATAGCTTTTTTTATGGGTTTAGATGGGTTATTCTATAATCAAAGTTTTTGTAGCATTCCCGTAATCTGTTCTAACGACAACTAAATAGCTTCCCGTTGACAAATCCGAAGTAGTAACATTGTTATCCGATTTAGTAATTGATTGGTTTCTTACAATTCTACCTAGATTATCATAAATTTTAACCTGCGCGTCATTAATGTTCGCTGGCAATTCAATTGATGTTAAACCTTTTGCAGGGTTTGGGAATAATTTAAACGCTTCAACATTAAAATCAGCATTTCCTAGAGTAAAATTAGATACGGTAACTCCACAACTTCCTCCTCCGTGATAAGAAACTGTGAAATTGGCCAATTTACGTGCCCATACAATATTTAATGGTTGTGCGCTTGCGCTAAATGTGTAATCGTTTGCATCTCCTGTACTTCTTGCTCTTGTTCCTACAACAGTTCTAACTCCGCTTGTAACGG
>JAYVFV010000022.1:0-6308 GCA_043772885.1 Flavobacteriales bacterium | reverse complement strand
ATCAAACACTCTATACTTGTTTGTTAACTGTGGCAAAATTAGCGGCACCGATAGCGCCATTTTATATGGATCAGTTGTATAACGATTTAGTGAGAACTACTGGAAGTGAAGATTTTACCAGTGTTCACTTGGCTAAATTCCCTATCTCGGTTGAAAACTTTGTTGATAAATCGCTAGAGAGTAAAATGATGAAAGCACAAACAGTTTCATCACTCGTTTTATCCCTTCGTAAAAAGGAAATGATCAAAGTACGTCAGCCGTTGCAAAAGGTAATGATTCCGATACTTGACGCTTCACAACGTGCTGAAATAGAAGCGGTTTCCGACCTTATTAAAGCCGAAGTAAACGTGAAAGAAATCGAACTTTTAGATGACGCTTCAGGCGTATTAGTAAAGCAAATTAAACCTAATTTTAAAGCATTAGGACCTCGCTTCGGTAAAGATATGGGATTGATTGCCAAAGAGATACAAAATTTCACGCCAGAACAGATAAATGAAATAGACAATAAAGGGAGCTTAACGCTTGATATCTCGGGAAAAAGTATAATTTTATCATCCGAAGATGTTGAAATTGCCTCACAAGATATTCCGGGTTGGTTAGTTGCCTCATCAAACGGAATTACAGTTGCTTTAGACATTACTTTAACAGAAGAATTGAAAAACGAAGGTATTGCTAGAGAATTAGTGAATCGAATCCAAAATATTAGAAAAGACAGCGGTTTTGAAGTTACCGACAAAATTAAAGTGATACTTCAAAAAAACGCAATATTAGAAAATGCCATTATGACTAATATTTCTTATATCAAATCGGAAACGTTAACCGACACGTTGGTTTTTGAAGAGCAAGTAAATAATGGGACAGAAATAGAATTTGACGATATCAAAACAAGAATAATAATAGTAAAATAGAAGTAAGATGGTAGATGAAAAAACGAGATACTCCGATGCTGATTTAGCAGAGTTCAAAGAAATTATATTAGGTAAAATTGAAAAAGCACAAATCGATTTAGAATTGATAAAGAGTGCTTATATGAACGATTTAAACAACGGAACAGACGATACGTCGCCAACGTTTAAAGCTTTCGAAGAAGGAAGTGAAACGATGAGTAAGGAAGCGAATTCGCAATTGGCAATTCGTCAAGAGAAGTTTATACGAGATTTAAAAAATGCGCTTTTCCGTGTAGAAAATAAAACTTATGGTATGTGCAAAGTCACAGGAAAATTAATTAGTAAAGAAAGACTAAAAATTGTTCCTCATGCGACTATGAGCATTGAAGCCAAAAACATGCAGCGATAATTGACTGTTGCACACTATTTAACGCTCCGTTTGGAGCGTTTTTTTTAAAATTATGTTATTTTTGCACATAAATTATAAAAAATGAAACTCAGGCATTCCGCATTTTTAATATTTATCGTCTTACTTGTTGATCAATTTTCAAAAGTTTATGTAAAAACAAACTTTGTGTATGAAGATGAATATCCAATTTTTAGTTGGTTTAAATTACTTTTTATAGAAAATGAAGGAATGGCATGGGGAACTGTTATTCCGGGAGAATACGGAAAACTTATCTTAACGATATTTAGAATTTTAGCGGTTTTCGGAATCGGCTATTGGCTTCGAGATTCCATCCATAAAGAGAAATCTAATTTTTTAATTACAGCGATTGCATTAATATTTGCAGGAGCATTAGGAAATATTATCGACTCTGTTTTTTATGGCGTAATTTTCAACGACAGTCACAATCAATTGGCCACTTTATTTGCTGAGGATCATTATGGTTCGTTATTTCACGGAAAAGTTGTCGATATGTTTTATTTTCCAATTTGGGAAGGAAATTTACCGATTTGGTTGCCTATTTGGGGCGGAAATCACTTCCGTTTTTTTAATGCTATTTTCAATGTTGCCGATTTAGCGATTTCAACTGGAGTTGGAATATTAATCGTTTTCAATAAAAGAGCATTTACACTTCCACAGCACAGTATGTCTAGAATTTTTCACGATAAATTGGATTAAAACTTGTAAATCCTTTCAGGCGTAACACAAAAATCCAAACGAATATCACCTTCAAAAATGCCGTCGATTTGTTCTTCTGGTTCAAAGAATGACAATCCGATTTTTATAGTTTTGGGATGGCATTCAGATAGAAATGTATCGTAAAATCCTTTTCCATAACCTACACGATTTCCTTGTTTATCATACGTCAAAAGCGGTACAAAAACTACGTCTATTTTAGAAACAGGAACTTCCAATCCATTTATGGGTTCAGGAATATGGTATTCGTTTATGCTAAATTTAGTATTGTCAGTTAATAGAAAATGCGCCATTTTCCCAGTTTCAAAATTGCTTTTAGCAACCACTATTTCTTTGTCTTTTCCCGCTAGAACTTGAAGAATAAATTCGGTGTCGACTTCTTTATGATGTTCGATGGTTAAAAACAAATGGAAATAAGTCTTGTTCCAAACGTTCAATTGCAACATCCGATTGGCAATTGCTAAACTTTTGGACTCAATTTCTACATCAGAAAATTGTTGTCTTGCTTCTTTATACTTTTGTCTTGCTTGCTTTTTATCCATAAAGTAAAAGTAGAAAAACCGAATTTGTTTTATGTACTATTTTATAGTTAAATTTGTTTTGATAAATTCACGAAACAATTCTGTGGAAGTTTGCTATTACACAGAGGAAGCACAGAGACACACAAAAACTCTGTGAAGCTCTGTGAAAATTCTCCGTGAACTCTGTGATATAACATTTGACGAAGTCAACAATGAATCAAACATCTTTAGAACTTCAAATACAAACGCTTCCCGACAATCCCGGAGTGTATCAGTATTACGATAAAGAAGGTAAAATTCTATATGTTGGAAAAGCCAAAAATTTAAAAAAACGCGTTGGGTCCTATTTTAATAAAATCCATGACAATGCAAAAACAAATGTACTTGTCCGGAAGATTGTTGCCATAAAGCACATTGTCGTTACATCGGAACAAGATGCCCTTTTGCTTGAAAACAATTTAATAAAAAAACTCCAACCGCGTTACAATGTGATGCTGCGCGATGATAAAACCTATCCGTGGATTTGCATTAAAAAAGAACCTTTCTCACGCATTTTTCCCACTCGAAAAATGATTAAAGACGGATCGGAATATTTCGGACCATACACCAGTTTTAAAACGGTGAATACGCTTTTAGATTTGATAAAAGAATTGTATCCGTTGCGAACGTGTAATTTTGATTTAAAAGAAAGCAATATCCAATCGGGGAAATTTAAAGTTTGTTTAGAATATCATATTGGCAATTGTAAAGGACCTTGCGAAGGATTGGAATCGTTAGAAAACTACCAAAAACAAGTCGATGCTATTCGCGAAATATTGAAAGGAAATTTCAAAGAAAGTCTGCGAAATTTTAAAATCAGTATGAAAGAATTGGCTTCCGAAATGCAATTTGAAGCCGCTCAAAAAATCAAAGAAAAAATCGAAGTTTTAGAAAATTACCAATCACGTTCTACGATTTTAAATCCGAAAATTTCTAATATTGATGTGTTTTCTATCATTTCTGATGAAATGATGGCGTATGTAAATTTTCTACAAATCGCTCACGGCGCGATCATTCGTTCCTACACTTTAGAGATGAAAAAGAAATTAGACGAGACCAATGAAGAACTATTAGAGCTTGCTGTTGTTGAGTTAAGAGAGCGATTTAGTTTAACTTCCAAAGAAATTATTTTACCATTTGCATTGGATTTTGGTGATAAAATAAAAGTTACTGTTCCGCAATTGGGAGACAAAAAACAAATTTTAGAATTGTCAGAACGAAACGCCAAGTACTATCGATTAGACCAGCTGAAGCAAATTCAAATTGTCGATCCAGAGCGTCACACCAATCGAATTATGGCACAAATGCAAAAGGATTTACGGTTGAAAAATGAACCGCGACACATTGAATGTTTCGACAATTCGAATATTCAAGGAACCAATCCTGTTGCGGCTTGTGTGGTTTTTAAAGACGGAAAACCGAGCAAAAAGGATTACCGTCATTTTAATATCAAAACCGTGGAAGGACCGAACGACTTTGCTTCAATGGAAGAAGTGGTATATCGAAGATACAAACGACTTTTAGATGAAAACCAATCGTTGCCACAACTCATCATTATTGACGGCGGAAAAGGACAACTTTCGTCGGCTTTAAAAAGTATTGATGATTTAGGTTTACGCGGAAAAATAGCTGTAATTGGCATCGCCAAAAGATTGGAAGAATTGTTTTATCCAGGCGATTCCGCACCTTTGTATCTCGATAAAAAATCAGAAACATTAAAAATTATTCAGCAATTACGAAACGAAGCACACCGATTCGGAATAGCGCATCACCGCGATAAAAGAAGCAAATTGGCGCTTAATTCTTCGGTGGAAACGATTCCGGGAATTGGAGAAAAAACCATGCTGACGTTAATAAAACATTTTAAAAGTGTTAAAAGATTAAAATTAGGTACAGAAAAAGAAATTTCTGACGTGATAGGTATAGCTAAAGCCAAAAAAATTTCCGAATTTTACAAAAAAGAATAGTAAATGTATAAAGAGCCATTAGCCATTAGCCAAAAGCCAATAGTCGAAAACAAATTTGTTTTCAAAACAGTTTCTATTGCCTATTGCCTATTGCCTATTACCTTCTTGTTATTATCTATTGCTTCCTTTTCACAAAATCAAGACACTATCAAACGTCCAAAAATCGGATTGGTTTTAAGCGGTGGCGGCGCCAAAGGATTTGCTCACATTGGCGTATTAAAAGTGTTAGAACAAGCTAGAGTTAAAATCGATTATATCGGCGGAACTAGTATGGGTGCGGTTGTTGGCGGACTTTACTCCTCTGGATACAGTGCTTCGCAAATCGATTCTATTTTTACAAATACTAATTTTGACGAACTTCTTAAAGATTATATCCCAAGAACTACTAAAAGTTTTTATGAAAAAAAGAATGACGAATTGTACGCTATTTCTTTACCTTTTAACAAGTTTAGTATCGGAGTTCCAATTGCATTATCAAAAGGAATGTACAACTATAATTTGCTAACAAAACTTACTCATAATGTTCGGCACATAAGAGATTTTAATAAGCTTCCAATCCCTTTTGTATGTGTAGCTACAGACATTGAAAAAGGAGAGGAAGTCGTTATTCATAGCGGTTATTTACCTCAAACATTACTTGCCAGCTCTGCTTTTCCGACGCTTTTTTCTCCAATTGAACTCGATGGTAAACTTTTAGTAGATGGCGGAGTTACCAATAATTATCCAGTTGAAGAAGTAAGAAAAATGGGCGCAGATATTATTATTGGAGTTGATGTTCAGGATGATTTGAAAGATAGAAAATCACTTAAAGAAGCTACTCGAATATTGGTTCAAATAACAAACTTTGAAATGATTCAAAGCATGAAAGAGAAAATCAAGAAAACAGATATATATATAAAACCAGACATTTCGGATTATTCTGTTATTTCTTTCGATCAAGGAAAAGAAATAATACGAAAAGGAGAAGAAGCCGCATTTGCCATATATGAGCAAATAAAACAATATGGTAATAATGGGCAATTTAAAATTAATAATAAAAAAAGACAGACAGATACCATAGCTATAAATAGAATACTTGTAAACGATATTAAACACTATACCTCTTCTTACGTAATAGGAAAATTAAATTTTAAAGAAGGATCTAAAATTAATTATAATGATTTAAAAAATGGTATTAATAATCTTAATGCATCTCAAAATTTTAGCTCAATAGCTTATTCTTTAGAAGAAAATAATTCAAAAGACGACCTTGTTATTAATTTGACTGAAAATACAACGAAGACTTTTTTAAAATTTGGATTGCATTATGACGGACTTTATAAAAGTGCGGTTTTAGTTAATATTACTCAAAAAAAATCACTTTTTAAAAATGATGTTTTATCAGTAGATATAGGATTGGGGGATAATTTCAGATATAATTTAGACTATTATATTGATAACGGATTTCATTTTAGTGTTGGCTTTAAATCGAGATATAATCAATTTAATAGAAACCTAACAACAGATTATAATAATGTCAATTTATTTTCCCAACTAAGCACTAATAGTCTGAATTATGATTTTTCAGATTTTACAAATCAAGCATACGTTCAAACTATTTTTGTACAGAAATTTCTTGTTGGAGCTGGAATAGAGTTGAAACATATAAAAATAGAATCAAAAACAACAGAAAACAATAATTTGGTTTTTGAAAATAGTGATTATGCTAGTGTATTTGGGTATTTAAAATATGACTCCTACGACAATAAAT
>JAYVFV010000021.1:0-20285 GCA_043772885.1 Flavobacteriales bacterium | reverse complement strand
GATTTGATGATTCATTTTTAAGAAGCTTCGCTTTGATAGAGAAAGCAAAGCTATGTGCAAAACGAAGTTCTTTAGCTAATCTTTTTCAACAGTTTTTTTTATGTGGTTAAAAAAATTACTTGATGAGATTCCTCCTTCGTCGGAATTGTAATGGTTACTTACTTCGGCAACAAAATTAACTTTGATAAATTTTGTTACCGAAGTAAGTAACCTTTAGGAATGACAAGTTTGTGGGATGAATTCGGAATTAACCCTTGCGCTCTTTGCGTAAAACCCTTGCGGTTAAGTCTACGGTGCCGGATTCGGAATCAATTCCTGAATTCTATCAATCTCCGAATTAATTTCAGATGATAATACAACATCAAAAGCACTTATGTTTTCTTTCAATTGTTCCATTGTTGTTGCACCAATAATCGTTGAGGAAACAAATTGTTGTTGTTTCACAAAAGCAATCGCCAATTGTGTTAAAGTGAGATGATTCGCTTCGGCTAATTCTTTATACATACGTGTCGCTTTATAACTATTTTCCTTGGTATATCGCGTAAAATTCGGAAACAACTTTAAGCGAGAATTTTCAGGAAAACCTTCTAAATATTTTCCGGTTAAGAATCCGAAACCTAAAGGCGAATACGCCATCAATCCCACATTTTCTCTCATACAAATTTCGGTTAAACCGACTTCAAACAAGCGGTTTAATAACGAATACGGATTCTGAATACTTGCAATTCTTGGTAGATTGTGTTTTTCACTTTCGTGGATGAACTTCATTACGGCCCAAGGCGCCTCATTGGAAAGTCCGATGTGTTTTATTTTCCCTTCTTTTATTAATCCGTCATACACCGTTAAAACATCAAAGAAATTCTCTTGCCAACGCGTATCAATTTCGGTCAAACCACGCTGACCAAACATATTCATAATGCGTTCGGGCCAATGCATTTGATACAAATCGATGTAATCGGTTTGCAGGTTTTTTAGACTTAAATCGACGGCTTGATGAATACTTTTTTTAGAAAAATCAAGCGGATTTCTAATATAATCCATCCCGCGATTAGGTCCCGCAATTTTGGTTGCAACAATTAACGTGTCTCTTTTATCACTTCCAATTTTGGAAATCCAACTTCCAATATGGCGTTCGGTACTTCCAAAAATTTGAGCATCACCACCTAGTGGATACATTTCTGCAGTATCGATAAAATTAATGCCGCATTCAACAGCGTAGTCCAATTGCGAATGCGATTCGGATTCACTGTTTTGTTTGCCAAAAGTCATCGTGCCCAGGCAAATTTCACTGACTTTTAAATTGGTATTTGAGAGTAAGTTGTAGTTCATTTTTTTTCTGAGTTACTTTTTTTATAACTCATTTAACATTTTAGAAATTTCATCCAATTTCGGAGTCAAAATAATTTCAATTCTTCGGTTTTTTGCTTTTCCTTCTGAAGTGTCGTTACTCAATAATGGGGAATACTCGCCGCGACCAGCAGCAGTTAAATTTCCTTTTTTAACACCTTTGTTTTCCGATAAGATGTTGACTATTGCTGTCGCTCTTTTGGTCGATAAATCCCAGTTATTTTCAATTCCGCCACCTATATTTCCAAGTATTTTATCATCATCAGTATGGCCTTCAATCAATACCGAAATATCCGGATTTTGAGCCAATACTTTAGCTACTTCCACAACGGCTTTTTTTCCTTCAACGCCAACCGCCCAACTTCCTGTTTGGAACAACAATTTGTTTTCCATAGAAACATACACTTTACCATTTTTTTGCTCAATGGTAAGTCCTTTCCCTTCAAAAGCATTCAACGCCTTTGACAAAGTTTCTTTTAGTTTTTTCATGCTGGCTTCTTTTTCGGCCATCATGGTTTCTAATTCAGTTAATCGTTTGGAACTCGTTTCTAGATCTTTTTTTAATTTATTCAAACGCTCTTGTTCAGTCGAAAGTGTTTTTTGTTTGGCTTCCAATTGCGCCAAAAGCTCTCTGTTTTTATTGATGTTGGATGTTAATGCTTCGTTGCTGTCTTTCTCTAAAGCGGAATAAGAAGCTTGTAAGTTTTTTAAATTTTTATCCGATACCGTATAATCAGCCAATAGTTTATCGCGATCGGCTTTTAACTTATCAAATTCTGATTTTAAAGTAGCGCCATCCAATTCCAATTTATTTTTAGATTTTAATAAATCTTCATTGTCATCGGATAATCTTCTATTTTCTTTTTTTAAATCGGTGTATTTGTTCTCTAAATCGGTGTATATTTTTTTAGAAACACACGATGTAGAAAGCGCTAGAACCAATAATCCTAGGAAAATTTTTTTAATCATGATATTTTTTTATTTAAATCGGAATCAAAATTAAAGTAACAAACCGGCATTTTTTCGGTTCAAGAATATTGTTATTGACATTGTTATTGACATTGTTTTTAAACGCAATTCGTTTTAATTTTCTACCACATAGAGGCATAGAAAATAAGAGTTTAAAAGAAAATAAATTTTAACATAGCTATTGTTCACTAAAACAAAGCGAATCTTCTCTCTAAAGATTCAAAAATCTATGATTCTATGTGGTAAAAAAATAACCAAATTAATGTCATTAATCAATTTCGACCAAAACCGGACAATGATCAGAGTGTTTCGCTTCGGGTAAAATCACTGCTCTTTTCATTCGGTGTTTTAGTGTTTCGCTAACCAAATTGTAATCGATACGCCAACCTTTATTGTTGCCTCTGGCTCCAGCGCGGTAACTCCACCAACTGTAATTATGTGGTTCGCTATTAAAATGGCGGAAACTATCTACAAATCCCGATTTCATAAAGCGATCCAACCACGCGCGTTCAACAGGTAAAAATCCAGAAACTGTAGCGTTTCGAATTGGATCGTGAATGTCAATCGCTTGGTGACAAATGTTATAATCGCCGCAAATTATAAGATTCGGAATGGTATTTTTCAATTCGTTAATGTAGTTTTGAAAATCATCCATGTATTTAAATTTGTGACTAAGCCTTTCGATATTGGTTCCTGATGGCAGATACAAACTCATCACAGAAAAGTCGTCAAAATCAACTCTGAGGTTTCTTCCTTCAAAATCCATGTGATGAATTTCGGTTCCGAAAACCACATTATTAGGTTTTATTTTGGATAAAATAGCTACGCCACTATATCCTTTTTTCTGAGCTGAGAAATAATATTGGTACGGATATCCAGCGGCTGTAACTTCATTTAACGGAATTTGTTCTTCTTGCGCTTTTATCTCTTGAAGGCAAATAACATCAGGATTGGCTTGTTGAATCCAATCGAGAAAACCTTTGGAAATAGCAGCTCGAATTCCGTTTACATTATAAGAAATGATTTTCATTCTTTGGGTTTTTATGGTTTCTCAAAAATAGACAAAAAGAATAAAATTAAAAATCTTTATTGCCTTAATTCGATTTCACTTTTTTTAGGATTAAAGCACAGAATTACTATCTTTGTTTTTGCTCTAAAAAGAAAAAAGATATGGGTTTAGTCACTGCCAAAGAAGTTGCAAAAGCTATCAATACGGATAAATACGGTATCTTCGGAACTTTTACAGGCTGGCTTTTAATGAAAGTGCTAAAGATATCTACCTTAAATAAAATCTACGACAGAAACAAGCATTTAAGCGACCTTGAATTTTTAAATGCCATATTAAATGAGTTTCAAATTAAGTTTGAAATTCCAGAAGAAGACTTTAAAAGATTACCAAAAGACGGCGCTTATATTACGGTTTCCAATCATCCGCTTGGCGGAATTGATGGTATTTTGTTATTGAAATTGATGTTGGAAAGAGAACCTGATTTTAAGATTATTGCCAATTTCCTTTTACATCGAATTGAACCAATGAAGCCCTACATCATGCCTGTAAATCCTTTTGAAAATCATAAGGATACAAAGTCGAGTGTGATTGGAATAAAAGAAACATTGCGTCATTTGAGTGATGGAAAACCACTCGGAATGTTTCCTGCCGGAGAAGTTTCAACGTATAAAGACGGAAAAATAGTGGTAGATAAAGCGTGGGAAGAAGGCGCGATAAAAGTGATTCGAAAAGCACAAGTTCCGGTGGTTCCTATTTATTTTCATGCAAAAAATAGTCGTCTTTTTTACTTTTTATCTACATTAAGTGACACCTTTAGAACCGCAAAATTGCCATCTGAATTATTGACTCAAAAAGATAGAGTGATTAAAGTCCGCATCGGAAAACCCATATCCGTTGCCGAACAAAACGAGCATACGACTCTTGAAGACTATTCGGAATTTATCAGAAGGAAGACTTATATGTTGGCGAATTCTTTTAATAAAGAAAGTCTATCATTAACGTTTCCCGATTTAAAACTGCCGAAAACGCAAAAACAAATTGTAAAGCCAGCAAATCAGGATAAAATTGTTGAAGAAATTGCACTTATTAAAAAGGAGGATTATCGTTTATTGCAAAGTAAAAACTATTCGGTTTTTTTAGTTGGTGCCGATAAGATTCCGAATATTCTTCACGAAATTGGACGTTTACGTGAAATTACTTTTAGGGAAGTTGGGGAAGGTACGAACGAATCGATTGATATTGATAAGTACGACGACTATTACCACCACATGTTTCTTTGGGATGATGATGCCGAGCAAATTGCCGGAGCGTATCGCATGGGATTGGGTTCAGAAATTTTTACAAAATATGGAATTGAAGGATTTTATCTTTATGAATTATTCCGATTTGAGCCGGAGTTAAATGATATGATGGAGAAATCTATCGAAATGGGACGCGCTTTTATCCGTAAAGAATACCAACTAAAACCAATGCCTCTTTTCTTGTTGTGGAAAGGAATTGTGCACACCACTTTGCGTTTTCCAGATCATAAATATTTAATTGGAGGCGTGAGTATCAGTAATCAATTTACCGATTTTTCGAAATCGCTGATGATAGAATTTATGAAGTCGCATTATTACGATCCTTATGTGGCGCAGTATGTTCACGCCAAAAAAGATTTCAAAGTAAAATTAAAAGACGCCGATAAAGATTTTGTTTTCAACGAAGCCGAAGCCGATTTGAATAAATTTGACAAAATTATTGATGAAATCGAACCAGGAATTTTACGACTTCCCGTATTGATTAAAAAGTACATCAAACAAAATGCACGTGTTATTGCTTTTAATGTCGATCCTAAATTTAATAATGCTATTGATGGATTGATGTACATTCGTATTGCCGATTTACCTGAAAGTACCGTAAAACCTGTTATGGAAGAGTTTCAAGCCGAATTGGAACGAAAGGAAAAAGGGTAATTATTTCCAGATAGATTGCTTCACAATCTCTTGAAACGTATTGTCTTTCAAAAACCAAATAAGTCGTAGGATGTGATAACTTCCTAAGAAAATGGCTAATCCGTAAGCTAATTTTCTGTGGTATAAATATTTTTGAAAGTAGTTTTTTTTTGTTTTTAATTCTACCAAAAAAAGTACAATTACAAACAATGAAAATACGATAACTGCTGGACCGAAAATATGGTATTCTATACTTTTAATTAGATTGCCTTCATAAAAATACACCATCGATTTTGTGATTCCGCATGAAGGACAAGGCATTCCCGTTAATGCTTTCAACGGACATAGCGATTGATCGCTTTTCAAATGATCGTTGTCATTTGTAAGCATCAAAAAAAACGGTATCATTAGCGTTACAAACGCACCAATAATACCGTAAATTTTATATTTTGTTCTTTTTTCTATTTGTAAAGTCGATTAATATCTCCTTGAACAATCATGGCTGCAGCAAAAGGGAAAAAGAACCCAAGCACCATTAACAAAGTCGATTGGTCCTTTTCTAATTCACCAGTTAATTTATACACTTTTGGTAATCCATCTTTACCAGCAATGTAATAAAAATAGAGATTTATTGGCAAACAACATCCTGCAAAAACAGCTACTGGAGTCGAAATAACTTCTCTTTCCGCAACCGCATTTAAAACCTCTGCAATTTTTATATTCCAATAAATTAAATACAATCCACAGGTAATAAAACTTAATAATAGTACTAAGATAGGGTCGACTTTAAATACAGGAATAGTTGAGGGTTTATTCCATTGTTCTTGAGATGTGTTGATTTCTTCCATTTTTTGGTTTGATTTTGTGAGGTGCTAAAATAATAAAATTATTGAAATGCACTATCAATTGGTTCCCAAAGTTCTACTTTATTTCCTTCTGGATCTAAAATCCACCCAAATTTACCGTAGTCGTAACTTTCCATTTCACCAACGATAGTAACGCCTTCTTCTTTTAAAACGGCTAATAGAGCTTCTAGATTGTCGACTCTAAAGTTCATCATGAACTGTTTTTCACTGGGTTGGAAATACGTAGTATTGGCTTCAAAAGGCGACCATTGTGTAGAACAATCGTTACCTTCTTTGTCTTTCCACCAGAAAGTCCAACCGTAGTTGTCAACGGGAATTTCGAGGTGATTTTTATACCAATCTTTAATTTGATTTGGGTTTTCTGATTTGAAGAAAAAGCCGCCTAAACCCGTAACTCTTTTAATGTCTTTTTTATTCATGTTTTTTATTTAACCGCAAGGTGCGCAAAGTCCTTCGACAAGCTCAGGATGAAAGCGCAAGGTGCGCAAAGTTGCTGTTTAGTTCTGCAAATAAAGTCAAAATCTAATATATCTTACTCATACTTTAGAATGATTTTATCAGCAATTATCTGCGCCAATTTTTCATGACTTTCATACGTCCAACCTGCAATATGCGGCGTTAATAAAACATTTTCGGCTTGAAGTAAATACTCGAAAGCTGCTGGTTTATCGCTATCGATGAATAAATTTTCGAAGGATAATTTTTCATATTCTAAAACATCTAAACCCGCACCGAGAATTTTCCTCGATTGTAACGCATCGACCAAATCGTCGGTAATTACATTTTTACCACGTGATGTATTGATAAACCAAAACGGTTTGGCGAATGAATTTATAAAAGCAGTGCTTATCATTTTGTCTGTTAAATCAGTCCAAGGAATATGCAAACTCAACACATCCGATTGTTGTTGCAGTTCGTGTAACGAAACTTGTTTGGCGTTTTGATCGCCAACATTTTCGAGAATATCGTAACACAAAACGGTAACATCAAATCCGCGGAGTTTTTTGGCAAATGATTTCCCCATGTTTCCATAACCGATGAGTCCGATTGTTTTTCCTTCGAGTTCATAGCCGCGATTGCCTTCCCGAATCCAATGGCCACTGCGAACTAATTTATCGGCGCGGTGGAGTTTGTTCATGATAGAAAGCAACATTCCGAGAGCGTGTTCGCCAACGGCATTTTTATTTCCTTCGGGAGCGGCGATTAAGTGAATTCCTTTTTCCGTTGCATAATCGCAATCGATGCTTTCCAATCCGGCGCCAACGCGGGCGATGAATTGTAAGTTGGTAGCTTTATCGAGAAAAGATTTGTTTATTTTGAACCGACTTCTAATTACGATGCCGTGATAGTTATGAATTTTGGATTCGATTGCTTCTTTTGTGGATGTAAAATCGGATTCGTTTTGGAAACCAGCTTTTTCCAATTGTTCCCATAATAATGGATGATTGGAATCGAGGTGAAGGATTTTTATCGATGAAACTTTCAAAGTTTGAATTTTTTTCAAGGTTAAAGATACGTCTTTTTGAAAACAGAAACAAAAGGAAAAGACAAATCCTAACTAGCCCTGATGGAAGCTAGCTACCTTGTAGCGAGGACAGCAGGAACAAGGATTGCCGATAAAGCCCAAGCCATTCGCTACTAAAAATGATAAGATTGCTTCGTTCCTCGCAATGACTGCCCGAGCCGTTCGCTCAAAAAATCAATTAAGTTTATTTTAAGAATTTCTATTGTTTTAAAACTTACTTTTGCGCCGAAAATAAATTTATTCCAAGATGGACGAGTATTGTAGGAAACTATTTTAACCCTGAATAAAGAACACACGATGTTGCTCTTTGTTCACTTAATAATGAAGGAATATCATGAAAACTTTTTTTAAAAATAATCATTCGGGTTTAATTACTTCGGATAAATGGGAAGAAAACTGCTGGATTTCTATTCAAAATCCCTCTAATGAAGAGCGTAACTACTTGTTGCAAGATCTTCAAATTCCAGAATCTTTTTATAACGATATTGCCGATATTGACGAACGTCCGAGAATTGAAATAGAAGACGCTTGGAATTTAATTATCTTGAGAATTCCCTTCAAAAACACTGATGCTAAATTACCCTTTACGACGGTTCCGCTTGGAATAGTTTTTAAGAAGGATGTTTTCGTTTCGATTTGTTTTCATGAAACCGAAATGTTGAATGATTTTGTGTATTATACGCAGCGAAAAAACGTCATTATAAAAAATCATTTTGATTTGGTTTTGAAGTTGCTTTTGTCGTCGAGCGTTTGGTTTTTGAAATACCTGAAACAGGTCAATCAGCGAATCAAATTGGCTGAAGATAACTTAGAAAAGTCGATTAAAAATGAAGAATTGCAAGCGTTACTTCATCTTGAAAAATGTTTGGTTTATTTTATCACTTCTTTAAAAGGTAATAATGTTTTGTTTCAACGGATTAAAAACAACAAAGCAGATGACTTGGATTTTGATGTGGAATTATTAGAAGATGTTGATATCGAATTGAAACAGGCGCAAGAAATGTCTAAAATTTACAGCGACATCTTAACAGGAATGATGGATGCTTATGCTTCGGTAATATCCAACAATTTGAATGTGGTGATGAAACGGTTGACTTCCATTTCAATTATTTTGATGATTCCTACGTTAATTGCAAGTTTGTACGGAATGAATGTCCCAAATGCTCTAGAAAACAACCCAAATGGTTTATGGATTATTCTTTTTGTTTCTAGTGTTTTGTCTATTACAGGAGTATTCTTGTTTAAAAAGAAGAACTTTTTTTAGAAACCGAGGATTAGTTTAGCAATCGAAAAGTAAATCAAAATTCCGCAGATATCATTGCTGGTTGTAATAAACGGACCTGTTGCTAATGCGGGATCGATTCCGAATTTATCTAAAATCAAAGGAATAAAAGTGCCTATTAAGGATGCGATGATAATTACAGAAATCAAGGCGATGGTTACGATATAACCAATTTTCGTGTCGACACCTAAAAAGAAATGACTGCCTAAAAACAGAATAATCGCCAATATAGAACCGTTTAACAAGCTCAACGATATTTCTTTTAATAAGCGGTTGAAAATAGAACCCGTTATCGAATGGTTTGCCAATCCTTGAACGATAATTGCCGACGATTGAACGCCAACATTTCCTGCCATTGCAGCAATTAATGGTGTAAAGAAGAAAAGAGACCCGTGTTCTTTCATAGCGCCTTCAAACAAACCAAGCATGTGTACCGAAATAAATCCGCCAAGTAGCGCCAAAACCAGCCAAGGCAAACGTGCTTTTGTGAGTTCAAGAATGCTGTCGTTTGCTTCAACATCTTGAGAGATACCAGCAGCTAATTGGTAATCTTTATCGGCTTCATCTTTAATTACGTCAACGATATCGTCGATGGTAATTCGGCCGACTAAAATTCCCATTTCATCAACAACCGGAATGGCTTCCAAATCGTATTTTTGCATGATACGCGCCACTTCGACATTAGATGTATTTACTTTTACCGAATCTACTTTATTGATATAGACTTCGCTGATGGGTGTTTTTGTTGAGGTTGTCAATAAATCTTTTAATGACAATCTTCCTTTTAATCGGTCTTCGTCATCAACAACATATATCGAATGAACGCGAGTTACGTTTTCGGCTTGTCTTCGCATTTCTTTAACGCAGGTAAGAACAGTCCAGTTTTCATTAACTTTAACCATTTCTTTTCCCATCAAACCACCAGCAGTATCTTCGTTGTAGCGCAATAAATCGACAATGTCTTTAGCGTGTTCAACGTCTTCTAATTCGGAGATTACTTCTTCTTTTTTGCTTTGCGGAAGTTCGGAAATAATGTCGGCAGCGTCATCGGTATCCAATTCATCAAGCTCTTCAGCGATTTCTTTTGGAGAAAGTGCACGAAGGATTTTTTCACGAACATCGTCTTCTAATTCCATTAGAATTTCGGCTGTTTTTTCACTATCAAGCACCTTAAAAATATAAGTCGCTTCGTGAATATCGAGTTCGTCAAAAATTTCAGCAATATCAGCATGATGCAAGTCATTCAATAAAACTTCCAATTCCTGGTCGTTTTTTTGATGAATAAGTTGCTCAATTTGAACGAGTAGTTCTTTGCTGATTTTAAACTGCATTGGCCTCTATTTTTTGAGTGAGTTCTATAAACTGTTCTACCGATAATTGCTCTGGACGGAGGTCAAATATAGTATCTAATTTCAAATTATCCGATAATTGAAATGATTTTAAACTATTTCGCAAGGTTTTACGGCGTTGTTGAAAACCTGTTTTTACGACCGAAAAGAATAATTTTTCGCTACAGGGAAGTGTGAAATTTTCTTTTCTACGCAATCGTAAAACACCCGATTTTACTTTTGGTGGCGGATTAAAAACGTCTTCGTTTACAGTGAATAAATATTCGGCATCGTAAAAAGCTTGCGCTAAAACAGAAAGGATTCCGTAGACTTTACTTCCTTTTTTTGAGCAAATCCGTTCGGCAACTTCTTTTTGAAACATGCCTGAAAATTCCGGAATTTGATGTCGCAATTCGAGTGTTTTAAAAACGATTTGCGTTGAGATATTATAAGGAAAATTGCCAATTATGGCAAAAGGTTTTCCTTCAAAAACTTCGTTGATGTTGTAGCGTAAAAAGTCTTTGGAAATGATTTTTCCTTCTAGTTTTGGATAATGGGTATTGAGGTATTCTACCGATTCGGTATCGATTTCGATAACGTAAGTTGTGGTAGGTTTGTCTAATAAATATTTGGTTAACACTCCCATTCCTGGACCGATTTCGAGAATGTTTTCGTATCCTTCAAAACGCAACGTATCGGCAATTTGCATTGCAATCGATTCGTCTGTTAAGAAATGTTGTCCGAGGTGTTTTTTGGCTTTTACTTGATTCATATGTCATTGTTTTCCCGCGTCTTTTCTGCGTCTTTCCCGCGCAGGCGGGAATCTATTTTTTAAAGTAAAATTTCATCTTTGCTGGATTCCCACTTTCGTGGGAAAGACGCAGAATTAACTACACGATTTTATTTTAAAAGAGCTCCTTAATTTGGTTATTATAATTTTGTTGCTTGCGTCTTTCCCGCGCAGGCGGGAATCCATTTAATCATACCAGTCTTCTGCAAGATCTTTCCAATCTTTATTATCTTCTTCTATTAAATTTATTTTCCATTGCCTATTCCATTTTTTTAATTGTTTTTCTCTTACAATAGCATCTTTTATAAATCCAAAAGCTTCAAAATAAACTAATTTATCTACATTGTATTTTGATGTAAATCTGGCATTCATTTTCTTTTTGTGTTCAAAAACTCTTCTTTCGAGATTATTAGTAACACCAATATAAAGAGTTCCATTTTTTTGGCTGGCTAGTATGTAAATATAAAATTGGTTTAGATTATAAAACATGGCTTTTAGTTTATGGATTCCCGCATGCGCGGGAAAGACGCAGAACAGAAATTGGCTTATTTGGCTTATATACGATAGGGCTTTTAGTTTATGGATTCCCGCATGCGCGGGAAAGACATACGGCATAGTGATACTGTTTTTGAACTCTGTGTCATTCCCGCGTAGGCGGGAATTAATTCGATTGAAAAAACTCCGAAACCAATTCTAATTCCGTTCTAAACGCTAACATTTTATCTCCAAAAAGGCGATTTCCTTCTTCACGTAATCGCAATGCATCTTCATTGTAATAGCGTTGTAACGTTTCTTTACTATCGGTGGTGTATTGAATGGCATAAGTTGTACCGCCCATTTCTTCTTCCACCAACACTTTTACCATTCGAGCCGATGTGAATTTTCCGGTGGCAAGAACATCGTTGATGTGTTTTTCTTGCATCCAATTCATCCATTTATCGTGCACACTTTCGTGAATATTTATGGTTACGTTGTATAATATCATTCTGTAAAAATTAGGAATTAGCAATTAGGAATCAGGATTTGATTTTCTAATTAAATGTCTTTGTCGCCACGCAATTGCCTGTATTTTTTCTGCGCCGTTACATAGTAAATACTATCGGGATGTTTGGTAATTATTTCTTCATAAAGCGGTTTTGCCTTGTCGGAATCTTTTAATTGATTGTAAATTTCTGCCGAAAAAAAGAGGGCTTCATCAACATAAATACATTCTTTAAAATTGTCTAAAATTTGTTTGTAATTGCTTAAAGCGGATGTATAATCGTTTTGTTGTTCGAATATTTTTCCGATTCGTAACAAGGTAACAGGTACAATTGCATCGCCTTTGTTTTCTTTTAAGATGTTCTGAAAAGCAACTAATGCTGCTGCCTTTTTTCCTTGATAAACTAAAAAATCAGCTTTGGCAAATTTCTTTAATGCCACTTGCGTTGAATCTTCGACCGAATTATCAGAAATAAGTAAATATAAATCCAAAGCATCGTTGGCGATTAATTGTGCTGATGCCGATTTTAATACTTTTAATTGATGACTTGCCCATTTAAAATCTTCTTTAAAATAGCTCGTTCTGGCGGTTTTAAAACTGGCTTCTTGTCCGATTACATCGTTCTTCATGTCGTCTTCAATTTGAGAATAATACAATAAAGCCTGATTGAATTTTTCTTCAAAAAGCATTACATCCGCCAATTCCATTTTAACATCAGCAATTTGATATTTATTCAGCGGCATTTCGAGTGCGTTTTTCAGGATGGTTTTCCCCAATTCAACTTCCTTCATATTAAAAGTTGCAAAATGCGCTTTTATTTTAAGAAGCGATAACGAATACGGAGTTACACCAAATTTTTTAATTAAATCATCCAATTCTTTATTGATTGTTGGATAGTCTTTTTCTTGTACTTTTTTAATTTTCATTTCCATCAAATAGGAATGCGATTGAATTTGCAAATCTAAATCCTGTGTATTTTCGAGAACAAATTGTAAAATTTCTGTTGCCTCTTCTTCTTGATTTTCTTCAATTGCGAGTTGCGCCAAATTAACAATATTGGCAAATGATTCGGGATTGCGTTTGTAAATTGCTTTTTCTTGCGTAAACGCTTTTCCGTATTCTTTTAATTGAACGTAATACCAACTTAGGTATTCGTTCCAAAATAAATCTTGTGATTTTTGAGCGCGAAGTAAAAGCTTCTTTTTTAATAATTCATTGAAAGCTTCTTCTCCTTCTTCGGTCATAAAACGCGACAGTTGATTTTGGATAATGATATTGTTTTGTTGATTATCGTAGGCTTCGTTTAAGAATTTTTCGATCATCATATCGGTATCGCCTTTTTGTCCGTAGAGCAATGCCATTTGAAAATTAAAATTGAGTTTTGGATCTTTTTCTAACGCAATTTGATACGATTGAAGTGCGTATTCTATAATTCCTTTTTTTTCAAAAAGATACGCAATTGCATAGACTTCGTTTGGATTTTTTCGAATAACATCTAATGCTTCATCATAATATTTGTTGGCTTTGACTTGGTCTTTTTGAAGTTGGTAATTAAATCCTAATTGTACCAATAAGTTACCTTGTTTGTACTTTGTATAACGCTCGTTGATTTCCTTTTCGGATTTATCAAATTGTTTTAATTGCTGAAAACACTCGATAGTTCTTTCAAAATAATTGGAATTTCCTATTTGCGTTTTAAGTAATTCCTGGTAGCTAATAAGCGCTTTTTCAAACTCACCTCTGTCGAAATAGTTCTGCGCCAATTGCTCGTTTTGGGCGTGAGCAATTAGCGTAAATCCGTATAAAAGAAATAATATGATTTTTTTCATCTGTGACATTGTAAAAAAAGAATGTACTAAAGTAACACATTTGGGCTAATTTAGTACATTATGCTATAACATTAACTTTTAGTTAATAATATCAAATCCGGTGTACTTTCGTAGCACTTCTGGAATAACAATTCCGTCTGGAGTTTGATAGTTTTCTATAATTCCAGCTAATACACGAGGCAAAGCCAATGAACTTCCGTTTAAGGTGTGTGCCAATTGATTTTTACCGTCTTTATCTTTAAATCGCAATTTCAAACGACTGGCTTGAAATGTTTCAAAATTGGAAACCGAACTAATTTCCAACCATCGGTCTTGAGCTGTTGAAAACACTTCAAAATCATACGTTAATGCCGAAGCAAAACTCATATCGCCACCACAAAGAAGTAAAATGCGATACGGTAATTTCAATTCGCGCATGATATTTTTTACATGTTCTACCATTCCGTCAAGTGCTTCGTAGGATTTATCAGGATGTTCAACACGTACAATTTCCACTTTGTCAAATTGATGCAAACGATTCAATCCACGAACGTGAGCACCATAAGAACCAGCTTCTCTTCGGAAACAAGGCGTGTAACCCGTACATAAAACAGGCAATTCACTTTCGTTTAAAAGCACATCGCGAAACAAATTCGTTACGGGAACTTCGGCAGTCGGAATCAAATACAAATCGTCAATGCCAACATGGTACATCTGACCTTCTTTATCGGGCAATTGTCCGGTTCCGTATCCAGAAGCTTCATTTACTAAATGCGGCACTTGGTATTCTTGGTAACCCGCTTCGGTATTTTTATCGAGGAAATAAGAAATTAAAGCCCTTTGTAAACGAGCGCCTTTCCCTTTATAAACGGGAAATCCAGCACCTGTAATTTTTACTCCCAATTCGAAATCGATGATGTCGTATTTTTTTACCAATTCCCAATGCGGTTGAGCACCGTCGTGCAAAACAGGAATATCGCCTTCTTGAAAGACGTTCAAATTTTCTTCTGGAGTTTTACCTACAGGTACTATTTCGGAAGGAAGATTCGGAAGTAAGTACATTTTTGATGTTAATTCATTCGCCAATGCTTCTACTTTTTCGGCAAGTTGTTTCCCTTGATCTCTTAATTGAACGGTTTTCAGTTTTAAAATTTCGGCTTTCGCTTTTTCACCATTCTTCATTAAATCGCCAATGTCTTTCGATAATTTATTCGATTCGGAAAGCGTATTGTCTAAGTTTACTTGAGCACTTCGGCGATTTTCATCCAATAGGATAACTTCATCAACAAGCACTTTGGCATCCATATTTTTTTTGGCTAAAGCGGTAATTACTTTTTCTCTATTTTCTCTAATAAAGGCGATTTGTAACATGATGTATTTTTTATAAGATTGCAAATTTAGGGAATTGATTTTTATTATTAGAAACAAACTAAGAGATAAATAAGCACAATAGAAGATTCTTTCCTATAAGATTAATAGCTTTTTAATATATTTTTGGGAGTAATTATTATAGATATTTAGTACATTCGCAAAGAAAATTCAAATGCCATGAAAAAAACCTACTCCTTACTGTTTTTCTTATTTGTCAGTTTTGCTTTCGCCCAAAGTAAAAGAGAAGACTTTGAGCGATTGGTAGCATCCGAAATGCGATCAGCATCTGTTAATATATCAGAACTTGCTGTCAATCCGAATACTTTAAATTACAATATTACGTATCATAAATTAGAATTTACGATCAATCCAAGTGTTAAATTTGTTACCGGAAAAATTACAACTACCTACACTGCTTTGGCAAATATGAATACCATAACTTTTGATATTGCCAATGCTTTAACGGTAAGTACTGCAAAGATTGGAACTACCAATTTGACTTTTGTAGAAAACACCAATAATGAAGTTGTAATTACATTACCAGCCACTCAAACTACAGGAACTTCTGCAACTATTGAGGTTTCGTATTCGGGAGTGCCGCCAGCCAATGGTTTTAATGCGTTTGTGCAAACAACACATAACAGTGTTCCGATTATTTGGACATTATCAGAACCTTTCGGCGCCAGAGATTGGTGGCCTTGCAAACAAGATTTGAATGATAAGATAAACAGCATAGATGTATTTATAACGGCGCCATCACAATATATAAGTGTGTCAAATGGTATCGAAACTACAGCTCCTGTGATAACGGGAGCTAACAAAACGACACATTTTCATCACAGTTATCCAATTCCGGCTTATTTAATTGCCATTGCGTGTACCAATTATAGTGTTTATAATCAAACGGCTGGAACTGCACCGAATCAATTTCCTATTATCAATTATGTGTATCCAGAAAGTTTAGCACAAGCTCAAATTGATTTAGCTCAAACGCCTTTGATTTTAAATTTATTCGAAACCCTTTTCGAACCGTATCCTTTTAGAAATGAAAAATACGGGCACGCACAATTTAGCTGGGGAGGAGGAATGGAGCATACAACCGTTTCCTTTATGGTAAATTTTAACCGCGGATTAATTGCGCATGAAATGGCACATCAATGGTTTGGCGATAAAGTGACATGTGGAACCTGGAAAGACATTTGGTTAAACGAAGGTTTTGCTACCTATGTTGCTGCTTTAGTTATTGAAAATTTTGATGGACCTGCAGCTTTTGTGAATGATAAAAACAGCATGATCGATTATATTACTTCACAACCTAATGGGAATGTATACTTAACAGATGCTCAAGCAACCAATGTAAATCGTATTTTTAGTAGCCGATTGTCGTATAATAAAGGAGCAATGGTTTTAGAAATGCTTCGTTTTAAAATGGGAGATGTTCCGTTTTTTCAAGCGATACGAAATTACTTAGCCGATACTAATTTGGCATACAAATATGCTGTAACAACCGATTTAAAAGCACATCTTGAAACCGTTTACGGAAGCAGTTTAACTGATTTTTTTGACGATTGGATATTTAATCAAGGATATCCTTCTTATAACATAACGGCTCAAAATATCGGTGGTGGTCAAGTAAGTTTTGTGGTAAATCAAACACAATCGGATGCCTCGGTAAGTTATTTTGAAATGCCAGTTCCAGTTAGAGTTTATGGAACATCAGGACAACAATTAGACTTGGTTTTAGACAATACAACTAACAATCAAACGATACTAAAAAATGTGCCATTTAACATTACTAGTTTTGAATTTGATCCTGATAAACATCTTATTTCTAGAAACAATACAGTTACATTGTCAACAAATTCATTTGAAATGGAAAATGCGATTTCAGTGTCTCCAAACCCAGTAAATGATGAACTTCACATTCAATTGCCCACAAGTGTTGGACTTGAAAAAGTAACGGTGTATAACAGTTTAGGTCAAAAAGTTGCCGAATCAAATTCGCCTACTTTAGCTGTAGCAACAATTGCCACTGGAGTTCTTTTTGTTGAAATCACTACGACATCTGGGACTTATCATAAAAAAATTATAAAAAAATAGCATAATACAACATAATTGTAAAAAAGTAAGGTTTTCACCTTACTTTTGTGCGTTAAAAAATACCTACATTTAAAATGATTCAATTAGCTCAAATACTTTTTATACTTTCTGTTTTAGTAATACTTCACGAATTTGGTCACTTTATAGCGGCTCGAATTTTTAAAGTTCGAGTAGAGAAATTTTATTTATTTATGGATGCTGGATTTTCTTTAATCAAAAAGAAAATTGGAGATACCGAATGGGGAATTGGTTGGTTACCACTTGGAGGTTATGTAAAACTTTCGGGAATGATAGACGAAAGCATGGACACAGCTCAAATGAACGAAGAACCACAGCCTTGGGAATTTCGTGCAAAACCAGCCTGGCAACGTTTAATTATTATGCTTGGCGGAATTATCGTTAATTTACTTTTAGCGTGGTTTATTTATACAACGATGTTTGTTTCCGTTGGACAAAAATACATTTCAACCGATACCATTCAAAAAAACGGATTGGCATTTGGCGAAGTTGGAAAAAGCGTTGGTTTTCAAAATGGAGACAAAATTGTTTCTGTTGACGGGAGATTACAACAAAAATTCAATTGGATGATTATTGATGTATTACTTTCTGATAAAGTAGTATTGGATAGAAATGGCGAAAAAATTGATTTGGTTTTAACCGATGAACAAAAAGGAGAAATAATCTCAACAGAAGGCAGAGAATTTGTTCGACCTCGATTGGAAAAAGTACAAGTTGATTCGGTTGCTACAAAATCGGAAGCCAATAAATCAGGATTGAAAAAAGGAGATGAAATTGTAGCTTTAAACGGAACAAAATTCACATATTATGATGTTTTTGCAGACGATTTGAGCAAACATAAAAACGATAGTATTACCCTCACAGTTAATAGAAATAATGCACCATTAGATTTAAAAATATTGGTTAATAAGGAAGGAAAGCTTGGGTTTTTCCCGAAATTCAATGACAAATTCGATTTCCAAGTCAATAAACAACATACTATTGGCACGGCAATTCCGGCTGCTGTAAAAGAATCGTGGCAATTGTTTGTCTACAACATTAAACAATTCAAACTTATTTTAAAACCAAAAACAGGAGCATACAAACAAGTTAAGAGTCCGGTAGGAATTGCTCGTCAATTACCCGATCATTGGGATTGGGAATTCATTTGGAATTTCACTGCTTTATTTTCGATAGGATTGGCGTTTATGAACTTATTGCCAATACCAGGATTAGATGGCGGACACGCTTTATTTACCATAGCCGAAATGGTTACAGGACGCAAATTAAACGACAAAGCTATGGGTTATGTACAAACAGGCGGAATGATTATCTTGTTGACTTTAATGGCATTAACCTTTGGGAAAGACATCTACCAATTAGTAGCCGATAAATTATTTTAAAAAAAAATAGTATTTGTTTGCAAAAAATAAAAAACGCCTTATATTTGCAACCGCAATAAAGGTACACACCTTCCTTCTTAGCTCAGTTGGTTAGAGCATCTGACTGTTAATCAGAGGGTCCTTGGTTCGAGCCCAAGAGAGGGAGCTGCTAAAGAAAAGACTTCACAGAGATGTGAGGTCTTTTTTGATTTAGTGGTCAATATGACTGGGATTTACAAATTAAGACAAGAATCAAGAAATCAAAGAGAAAGTATAAGTTTCGATTTATATAAATTAAAAACCCGGTCTCTCAACCAGGTTTTCCAAAAGTAAATTTCTCTTCATATCTATTTTTTTACTGCATTTTTACGTTCGTTTTTTCTAACGCCTCCTGCCATTTCGTATTCCGAACTGTTTTTCCCAAATTTTGCAGCTACCCCAACGAGTATACGCTCATTCCATTCTTTTATGGTGTTTAATTGTGCGATGCAAACATTGTAAAGATCGTCTACCGTACTTAAGGCGGCGTTGTAGGCATTCAGATTTGCGGTTAACAAATCTACTTGTGTTTCGTAATTGGCAACCGTAATGTTGCTACCTAAGTCTAATGCAGGGTCTATACTTTTTACCGCTGCCAATCTTGTTCTTCCTTTGTCAAGATCTACTACTCTCATTAATTTTCTTCGTCCCATGATTTCTAAAATTTAAAGGTTACTAATTAATTTTTTTGTAATTATCCGCAACCAAATAAAATACCACAAAAAGCAAAATGTAACATATTAACAAATCGTTTGCAAAATCAGCATAAAATTAACAATTCATTAAATAAATATTAAAAACGTTTAAGCAAAACTAAATAACGTTTAAACATAGCTAAGTTTGGTTCAAGCAAAACTAAATAACGTTTAAACAAAACTAAGTTTGGTTCAAGCAAAACTAAGTTTGGTTCAAACAAAACTAAATAACGTTCAAACAAAACTAAGTTAGGTTTAAGCAAAACTAAATAATGCTTAAGCAAAACTAAGTTAGGTTCAAGCGAAACTAAATAACGTTTAAAACTAATTTTGGTTTAAGCAAAATAAAGAAAAGCCCAATACTTTCGTATCGGGCTTCTTTATTCTGGCTGTTTGTATTGTAATAGCGAATGCTATTTTTTGACAGCCGTAGGTTTTTTAGCAGTAGCAGGTTTTTTGGCAGCAGCCGGTTTCTTAGCTGCAGGAGTTTTGGCTGTTGTTGTCGCTTTAGCCGTAGTGGTGGTTGTTTTGGCTTTCGCAGAAGTACCAGTTTTTGCTGTTGTTCCTGTTTTAGCAGTCGTACCCGTTTTGGTAGTTGACTTAGCAGCTGTTTTGGGTTTAGTTGCGCTGGGAGTTGTTGCCTTCGCATCTGTTTTTGCTGTGCTGGCTTTAGCAGTTGTGCTTTTCGCAGCAGCTTTTTTTGGAGCCTTTTTAGTGGCAGTTTTTGCTTTAGCTCGGGTTGGTTTATTTTCAGTTGCTGTTGTTTCGTCATCCCCTAAACCAAAAAAGTTTTCAATAGATTTCATTATATCACTCATGGCAGTATGTTTAAGTTAAAAAATTATTTTATAAAGTACTACA
>JAYVFV010000020.1:0-6376 GCA_043772885.1 Flavobacteriales bacterium | reverse complement strand
TGTAAATGTTTCTATTGGTTTCCCAAATTTTAAAAGTGGCTTCCATTTGAATTTTTTTATAAAAATACATATTATAAGTTTTAAATGAATTTTCTTTGCAAAAAAGAAGTCCAATGACAAATAAAATTTACTATTTAGCTTCGTGTGATACGTGTAGGAAAATCATAAAATCGTTACCAAAAACTGCGGTTTTAGAGTACCACGATATTCGACAAAATCCGATTACCGAGAAAGAATTGGAAGAAATGTACAGCTTGTCTAAAAGCTATGAAGCACTTTTTAGCAAAAAAGCACAGTTGTATAAATCGATGGATTTGAAGAATAAATCGTTAACAGAAAACGATTATAAATACTACATCTTATACCATTATACTTTTTTGAGTCGTCCCGTTTTTATTATTAATGATGCGATTTACATCGGAAACAGTCAGAAAAACATCCTCGAAGTTATCAAAGTTTTAAGTTAATGTCAAAAAGAAATTGGGCGTTAGTTGCCGCTACTTTAGTCTCTATAATTTATGGTGTAACCTTTACAATTGCGAAAGATGTAATGCCAAAATATGTAGCGCCATTCGGATTTATCGCGATGCGAGTTGGTGGTTCAGTTGTCCTTTTTTGGATGGTTGCTTTCCTAGGTCCAAAAGAAAAAATTGCACTGAATGATTTCCCCAGAATTATAGCCGCCGCTTTGTTTGGTGTTGCCATTAATATGCTCACTTTTTTTAAAGGATTGAGTTATACTTCCCCAATTATGGGTGCCGTTTTGATGGTTACTACTCCTATGATTGTTTTGATTTTATCGACAATAATCATGAAAGAACGCATGCAAAAACGAAAAGTACTAGGGATTATTTTAGGATTATCCGGAACGATGACGCTCATCCTTTATGGAAAATCAATGATCAATGCACCCAATGCTACTTTAGGAAATTTATTAATATTTATCAATGCGGTTTCGTACGGATTTTATCTCATCATTGTCAAAAAATTAATGGATAAATACAATGCTTTTACCTTTGTAAAATGGATTTACACTTTCGGATTTATAATGGTTTTGCCTTTTGGATGGAATGAGTTTCAAGAGATTGATTGGTCTATAATTCCAAATCCAATCTTATGGAAAATAGGATTTGTAGTTGTATTCTCGACGTTCTTTACCTATCTTTTAAATTTACTTTCGATGCGCGAATTAAAACCAACAACTGTTGCTGTTTTTATTTACCTTCAACCGCTTTTTGCGACCATTATTGCAGTAAGTTATGGTAAAGACGATTTGAGTTTGGTGAAATTACTTTCGGCGGTTTTAATTTTTGCAGGAGTTTACCTTGTTACTCAGAAGAAATCCTAATTCCCAATTCGCAACTCCTAAATTTTCAATATATTTGAAGTCAATTAAATTAAAAGAATGATACAATCGATGACGGGTTTTGGGAAAGCCTCTTTGCAATTACCAACCAAAAAAATTACTGTAGAAATCAAATCCTTAAACAGTAAAGGACTGGATTTAAATACGCGAATGCCTTCTGTTTTTAGAGAAATGGAATTGGGTTTACGCAACCAACTATCCTTACGATTGGAGCGCGGAAAAATCGATTTTTCACTTTACGTGGAAGTAACTGGAGAAGAAACATCTTCTAAAATTAATGTGCCCATTGTAAAAGGGTATATCAACCAAATGAAAGCGGTTATTCCAAATGCGGATGAAACCGAATTGATGAAAATGGCAATACGAATGCCCGATGCGTTAAAAACAGAACGCGACGAAATTGATGAAAACGATTGGAAGCAAATCCAAACTGTAATTGATCAAGCGCTAGAAAACATTGCACAATTTAGAAAAGACGAAGGCGTGGCGTTGGAAAAAGAATTCCTACATCGCATAGCCAATATCATGACATTGATGAATAATGCTGTTGGTTATGATGCCGAACGCGTTGAAACCGTAAAAACGCGATTGAAAACCGCTTTAGACGAACTTCAAGTGAATGTAGATCAAAGTCGTTTTGAGCAAGAATTGATTTTTTATTTAGAGAAATACGACATTACAGAAGAAAAGGTCCGCCTTGAAAATCACCTCAACTATTTCATAGAAACCCTAGCCGGAACCGAAGCCAACGGAAGAAAACTAGGCTTCATCATACAAGAAATGGGAAGAGAAATTAATACGATGGGATCGAAATCCAATCATACAGAAATGCAGAAATTGGTTGTGATGATGAAAGACGAATTGGAGAAAATTAAGGAGCAAGTATTAAATGTGCTTTAGGCATAAGCCGTAAGCAATAGGCAAGTTAAAAATCAATAGTATAAGCTTAAAGCATATTGCTTAAAGCCTAAAGCAACAACAATGAACAAAGGAAAATTATTAGTATTCTCTGCGCCGTCAGGTTCAGGAAAAACAACTATAGTACGGCATTTATTAGCGCAAGCCGATTTGAATTTGGAGTTTTCCATTTCGGCGGCAACGCGGGAACCACGAGGCGAAGAAGTTGACGGAAAAGAGTATTATTTTATATCGATTGCCGATTTTAAAAAACACATCAAAGCCGAAGATTTTATCGAATGGGAAGAAGTGTATCGCGATAATTTTTACGGTACGCTAAAAAGTGAAGTCGAACGCATTTGGGCAAAAGGCAAAAACGTCATTTTTGATATTGACGTTGCAGGTGGATTACGAATAAAATCAAAATTCAAACAAGAAACGTTAGCTGTTTTTGTAAAACCACCAAGTGTCGATGAGCTCAAACGCCGATTAAAAGAACGCTCAACCGAAAGTGATGAAAAAATCAATATGCGCATTGCAAAAGCCCACGTTGAACTTGCCACTGCACCACAATTTGACAAGATTATTAAAAATTACGATTTGGATGTAGCAAAGGAGGATGCGTATCAATTGGTAAAAGAATTTGTTAAATGAGCCACTAGGCATAAGCCATTAGCCAAGAGCCAAACCTCTATTAATTAGGTTGTACTATTGCCTATTGCCTATTGCCTATTGCCTAAAGTTTGAAAAATGAAAATAGGACTCTATTTTGGAACCTTCAACCCAATTCACATTGGACACTTAATCATTGCCAACCACATGGCAGAACATTCCGATTTGCAACAAATTTGGATGGTAGTTACACCTCACAATCCACTTAAACAAAAAAACACGTTGTTGGATGATCGTCAGCGGTTACACATGGTGCGTTTGGCAACCGAGGATTTTCCAAAAATCAAACCTTCCGATATCGAATTCCAATTACCGCAACCCAATTACACCGTACACACGTTAGCACATTTAAAAGATAAATTTCCGCAGCACGAGTTTTCTTTAATCATGGGTGAAGACAACTTAAATTCGCTACACAAATGGAAAAACTACGACTACATTTTAGAAAACTATGATATTTATATTTATCCTCGCATTTCATCTGATGTTGACGCAAATTCTCAAAACTTCGGTACGCGAATTCACAAAATTGACGCGCCAATCTTAGAAATTTCCTCTACATTCATCCGCGAAAGCATCAAAAATAAAAAGAATGTTCGTCCATTATTACCCGAAAAAGTGTGGGAAGAAATTGATTACAACAACTTTTACAAGAAGTGAATAGGCAATAGCCACTAGGCAAAAGGCAAGAAAAACTTTGCGAACCTTGCGTAACTCTTTGCGTTCTTTGCGGTTAAAATTACGGTTAAATAAAACTCAAAAGGCGTTCAAGAATCTCTTCCTGAACGCCTTTTTCAAAACCTTAAACAAATTTTAACTAACTTAAGCATGAAATAAATCTAACAAATTTCATATATAAATAACGACCAATGTTTCATGTTATTGTGTTGGTTTTCAAAAAAATAAGTTAAATTCTATTTTTATTTTTATTTGAAGCTATTCCCGCTGTCCACACTATCTTTTTGCTACAACAAACGCATTCAAAATAACTTCAATCAATGGCAAAAAGGATAGTCGCTTCCGTCGGGGCTATTGCCAATACCATAAAAAACAGTATTTTTGATGCATCAAACAAAACAGTAATGAACGAATATCCAAAGTTTGCAGTAATCGGTGGCGGAAGTTGGGCCACTGCCATTGCAAAAATGTTGTGTGTTAACCTTGACGAAATTGCTTGGTACATGCGAAATCAATCGGCTATTGATCACATAAAAACACAACGACACAATCCGAATTATCTAAGTTCCGTCGAATTTGATATTAAAAAATTACGTTTAACTTCCGATATCAACGAAGCTGTCACTTATGCCGATTACATCATCTTTGCAATACCTTCTGCTTTTTTAAGTACCGAATTAGAAAAACTAACCGTTAGCTTAAAAGATAAAGTAATATTCTCTGCCATTAAAGGAATCGTTCCCGAAACGTTCTTAATTGTAGGTGAACATTTCAATAAAAAATACGACATTCCTTTTGATAATATTGGTGTAATTACGGGTCCGTGTCACGCCGAAGAAGTCGCACTCGAACGCCTTTCCTACTTAACCATTGCTTGTGGCGATTCTGCCAAAGCCAAAGTCGTAGCCAAAGTATTATCCGGAAATTACATCAAAACTAAAATCTCCGACGATATTATCGGAACCGAATACGCGGCAATGTTGAAAAACATTTACGCCATCGCAGCCGGAATCGCACACGGATTAGGTTATGGCGATAACTTCCAATCGGTGATAATGAGTAATGCGATTCGCGAGATGAAAAAGTTCATCCGTAAAGTGCATAAAATGAAACGTAATATTAATAACTCGGCGTATTTAGGCGATTTATTAGTTACTGGATATTCGGTGTTTTCAAGGAACAGAATGTTCGGAAACATGATTGGAAAAGGGTACACCGTAAAAAGTGCGATGATGGAAATGAGTATGGTTGCCGAAGGGTATTATGCCGTAAAAAGTGCCTATAAATTAAACCAGGAGTACAAAGCTAAAACGCCAATTATCGATGCCGTTTATGAAATTTTGTACGAAGGAAAAGAAGCGAAAGCCGTGTTTAAAAAACTAACTGATAAATTAGATTAAGATGAGTGAAAGGTGGAAATACCAATTAAAAATTGGCTTGTTTTGGGGTGTTTTTATGACCGTGTTCAATATGTTATTTGAACTTCAAGAACATCCAATTATGGAGCAAATTGCAAAAACGAATTTTTATTTTAGAGCCATTTCTATGTTTGGCTTTGGAACTTTTATCCTGGGTTACTTCAATTGGAAATCCATAAAAAAACCTGTAACATAATTTACAGTTTTTTTTTACTCAGAGTTCGCAGCGTTTTTTTCACAGAGCATCATGGAGATTTTTTCTCTGTGCTTTCCTCGGTGTATCTCTGTGCAATAACTATTTTTTTTCACAGAGTTCACAGAGTATTTTCACAGAGATTCACGGAGATTTTTGAGTATCTCTGTGCATTTCTCAGTGTATCTCTGTGTAATAATTACTTTTAATAACCGCTTCCGGCGCCACCTATTTGTTCAATAGGATGCCATGTGGTTTTGGTTTCTTGAAAATCAAAAATATAATGTAAGTTATCGTGCTTTTCGTCTGCATAATCACTATTCTCACGAACAACAACACGTTTGACATTGTCTATTGCAAGATCTTGAATGGATTTAATTACATTCAAATCAGCACCGCAATACAACAGTGCATTGACATTCATATGCGAGGCAAAAACGGAACTCAATTCCCCGATTTTTCCCGTCAGAATATTTACAACTCCGTTAGGCACATCCGATGTCGCGATTACTTCCGCCAAAGAAATAGCACATAACGGTAAATGCTCTGAAGCCAAAACCACACACGTATTTCCACCCGAAATAATGCTGCATATTTGCGTTACCAATCCTAACAATCCGCTGTCTTCCGGAGCAAAAACGGCAACAACTCCCATGGGTTCCGGAACAGAAAAATTAAAATAACTTCCCGAAACCGGATTCACGCTACTGTGCATTTGCATGTATTTATCACACCATCCGGCGTAATAAATCAATCGGTCAATGCTGACTTCTACTTCTTGGGTTGCTTTGTTTTGAGCAATTCCCTGCGTTTCCAATTCGCTTACAAACTGTGCTTTTCTTCCTTCCAACACTTCCGCCATTCGATATAAAATCTGGCTTCTGTTGTAGGCGGTTTTATTTGCCCAAGAACCTTGAGCCGATTGCGCAGCAACAACTGCATTTCTAAAATCTTTTACAGATGACAAACACATATTGGCCACTATTTTATTGTTATTTTTTAATGGATAAAAACGCCCTGATTCTGTTCTTGGGAATTTTCCGCCAATAAAAATTTTATATGTTTTTAAAACTTCAATTCTAGACATAGCTTACTTTTTTAAACAAATTTCAAATATTGATCTAATCCGTGAACGCCACCTTCCCTGCCAAA
>JAYVFV010000019.1:0-6388 GCA_043772885.1 Flavobacteriales bacterium | reverse complement strand
CGAACATATCGAAAACAAATCCGAATTAAATTCCTACCTAGATATCAAACGTTTCAAAAATTTTGCTTCCAGTTTTTATCAAAATGAATAAACATATTGATGTAAATATTTCTAGACAATCTGGCAATTACAGGCATCAAAGAAATTATTCCAATGATTAATGTCATCATTGCTGTTTTTGCTGTAGTTTGTAAAATAAAATAAGCAATGACGAAGAAAGCAACTCCAAATGCAATCGAAACAGCATAACTCACATACATTGCCCCATAAAAAAACGACGGTTCTAATTCGTAGGTCGTATGACAATGACTACACGTCTTGTTCATTTTGTATAAAGTCTTCAGCAAATAAGGGTTTTTTTACTACATACATACTTTCTTCTTGACATTTAGGACAACTTCCTGTTAAAATGCTATTTAATGTGCTTCCTTTTTTTAACATTTGCAAAAATTTTCTGCAAAGGTACATCAATGTGTTTTTGAGAATGTAAAATTTGTCACAATTAATTATGCTTAATATACACAATTTGTCGGTTTCCTTTGGCGGAACTTTTTTATTTGAAGAAGTAACTTTCAGAATGGGAGCTGGCGACAGAGTAGGTCTTGTCGGAAAAAACGGTGCCGGAAAATCAACCATGCTGAAAATTTTAGCCGGCGATATCAAACCCGATTCAGGAAGTATGGCGACCGAAAAAGAAGTTCGCATCGGATTTCTACTTCAAGATATCGATTTTGAACAAGGACGAACCGTTCTCGAAGAAGCGTATGAAGCGTTTACCGATATTAAAATTGTCGAGAATAGATTGGCAGAAATCAATCATCAATTGGTTACCAGAACCGATTATGAAAGTGATGCCTATTCTCAAATCATTGAAGATTTATCCGATTACACCCACCGATTTGAATTACTAGGCGGTTATAATTATGTTGGTGATACCGAAAAGATTCTATTAGGTTTAGGATTCAAACGAGAAGTGTTTAACAATCTTACCGAAACTTTTTCGGGTGGTTGGCGAATGCGTATCGAATTGGCAAAACTGCTATTACAAGCCAACGACATTTTACTTCTCGATGAGCCAACCAATCACTTGGATATCGAAAGTATCATTTGGTTAGAAAGTTTTCTGCGAAATTATCCAGGTGTTGTAGTCATCGTTTCCCACGATAAAATGTTTTTAGATAATGTCACCAATCGCACCATCGAAATTTCCCTCGGAAAAGCCTACGATTTCAACAAACCGTATTCCCAATATTTAGAATTACGTCATGAAATCCGTGAGAAGCAATTGGCAACTCAAAAAAATCAAGCCAAGAAAATAGAAGAAACCGAAAAGCTAATTGAAAAATTCCGTGCCAAAGCATCTAAAGCGTCAATGGCACAATCGCTTATCAAAAAGTTAGATAAAGTTGAGCGAATTGAAGTCGATGAAGACGATAATTCGGTGATGAATATTTCGTTTCCAGTTTCAAAAGTTCCTGGAAAAGTCGTTATCGAAGCCGATCACGTAACCAAAGCGTATGGCAACAACACCGTTTTGAAAAACATTTCGCTTTTGGTCGAACGCGGAAGTAAAATTGCTTTCGTTGGACAAAACGGACAAGGGAAATCGACGTTTATGAAAGCTATTGTCAACGAATTTAAGTTCGAAGGAAGTATTAAACTCGGCCACAATGTGCAAGTCGGATATTTTGCGCAAAACCAAGCCGAATATCTCGATGGCGAAATCACGTTGCTAAGAACTATGGAAGACGCTGCAACCGATACCAATCGGTCAAAGGTACGCGATATGTTAGGTTCGTTTCTTTTCCGCGGCGACGATGTCGAAAAGAAAGTGAAAGTGCTTTCGGGTGGCGAGCGAAACCGATTGGCATTGTGTAAATTGTTGTTGCAACCCATCAATGTTTTGGTGATGGATGAGCCAACGAATCACTTGGATATCAAATCAAAAAACGTACTGAAAGCGGCGCTTCAAAAATACGAAGGTACGCTCTTGTTAGTTTCTCACGACAGGGATTTCTTGCAAGGAATGTCGAACTTAGTGTATGAATTTAAAGATCAAAAAATAAAGGAATACCTTGGCGATATCAACTATTTCTTAGAGCAACGCAACCTCGAAAACATGCGCGAAGTCGAGAAAAAAGACATCGCGAAAAAAGGCACGAGCGCTAGCGAACTGGCGAAACAAAAGCCAATTGCCAATTCAAAGGTTTCTTACGAAGATCAAAAGAAAAGCAAATCGCTGCAAAACCGTTTGAGTAAAGTCGAAAGTCAAATCAAACAATTGGAAATCGACATCCAAAACGACGACAAAGCATTGGCTTCGAATTACGACAAACACATTGAAGACGCTTCTTTCTTCATGGCATATAACAAGAAAAAAGCAGAATTAGACCAACTACTCGAAGATTGGGAAGCGGTGCAAGGCGAGATTGATAATTTGTAGCTAATCCAGCTGTTCATTACAAGTTTTTTTACAAAATGGTTTTTTATAAACGTTTCATTGTGCTTCCGTTGGTCGCCAATCAAACGCAATAAAAAATACATTTCATTTCAAAAAGCTTTTCATTTCCATCTGGGCTAGGGCAATTCGCTTTTCCTACGCGTGCTGAAACTCATTCCAATTTAATTATGGATTCCCACATGCGTGGCAAAGACGCATTACAAACTATGAGCATGTATTCATTATTGCGTCTTTCCCACGAAAGTGGGAATCCAGAAAATAACGATTAAAAATCACTTAAACGGGTTACGTTCTTTCCAAATCATTTCAGGTTCTAAATACTGAAATATTTTCGGCATGTTTTTATTCAGTAGTTTATTGCTATGTTCAATAAATCCGTACATCTTTTGAGGTTTTGCACCAACAGAACTTTTAATTTCCAATGCCGTTCTAGCAAAAACAATCTTTTTATATCCTTTGTTAATCGAGTAAGCAATCATGTCATAAAGCATGTTCAAATACAACATTTTATCTTTTTGAATCGTGTCATCATAACCAAGAAAATAGGTATCTATAGTTGCTCCGTTTTTGATAAGCGTGTTGAAACCAATTAGTTTCTCATCCATAAAATAACCGTAAAAAAGGAAGTTGTCTTTTAAAACTTCTTTAAAAACTCTGAAGTGATTTTTGGCTAAAAAGAAAGTATTGAACGGAGCATTTTTTGCCACATGAAAATACAAATCGTAAATCGTATCTTCGTAATGAATAATGTCATTTAGATGCAGTTTTCTTTTTTCAATTCCGTCTGCACGTTTGCGCGAACGTTTATATTGGTCACGGTATTTTTTTGATAATGCTGTAATGTAATCGTGCTCTGATTTCCAATTTTCTGGAATATCAAAAATCATATTCGGCTGAATAGCGAATAGATACCATTCATTAAAATCAGCAGTTTTAAAATCACTCAATTCAGTCGCATCAAAATCTTTAAAAGTCGTTAAATGAATTTTTTTACCTTTATTTTTAAATAGAAGTTTTAATTTTTCAGCTGCTTTTTTTAATGTTTCAATGGCTGCTTTTTTATCAATTGTGTCTGAAAAAGAAAAAGCATTTTGACCTGTAAGCATATTGTTTCCAATGAATAAAACACGCGAACTAAAATTCTTAAAGAAAAAGTTTCTTATATAGGATTTTATGCACTTATCGCGATCACCAAACGAAGTTAGATGATTCGCATCTATAAATTGAGAAAGTGCAATTCCGATTAATTCTTCATTTTTATACAATCCAATATAATGACATTCCATATTCTTTGGTGCCGATTTTTCGAGGATTTCAAAGTATTGTTTTGTAAGAAAAATGTTTTCAGTAGCCAATTCATCCCAAGAAGCGGGAAGTTCCAAATAAGAAGAATAAATTTTAAAAGAATAATGATTATTCAAGGCACGAAATGATTTGCTCAAATTTATATATTATTTTATTTTAGAGTGGCTATTTGATTTTTATTTAACTAATTTTAAATAAAAAAAATGGAAACCTTATCAAAAGCGAATATCAGTGAGGAATTGGAAAGTTTAAAAGATTGGAGTTATGTAAATAATGCCATCGAGAAAAAATTTCAATTTAAAGATTTTGTTCATGCGCTCGGATTTATAGTTCAAGTGGGTTTACTGGCTGAGAAAATAAATCACCATCCTGAATTGTTCAATGTGTATAATAAGGTTGCCATTCGTTTATCCACTCATGATGCTAATGGTGTAACTAGTAAAGACATTGCATTAGCAAAAGCTATTGAAGAAATGACATAAAAAAATCCCATCTTATTTTAACAATATGGGATTTTATATAATTTGGTGTTTATTATTGCATACCACAAATAATTGCACCCATTACCATGCACGTTATAACCCAGTAACCGCCTGCTACTAATACATATTTCCAACTTCTTCTTTCATAAAGCGCACTAGTACCAATAACAGGTAAAGCAAAAAATAACCCGGTAAAAAAGCCGTGTAATGCTCCATGTTTGAAAGTTCGGAATGCTGTTCCGTAATCTGCCATAAATGCCTCATAAGAAGGTTTCGCTAATTCTGGTTTTCCTCCAACCAAACCTAACGCGCCAAATTGGTGTATTACCAACATTTGTAAAATAAAGGAAATAAGAAACGCATAAAAAATTGACATGGCGAAAATGGCAATCATATTTTTGCCTTTTCCATCTTCGTGGTTAATTCCCGTTTCTCTCATCCAAATGCTTCCAAATACTTTTGGGTTGTACCAAATAAATCCTACTACAAGAGAGGATAAAGCTGCAAGTAATAATGCTAAAAAATTAATGTTCATAGTTTTATAGTTTTTGATTAGAAAAACAAATATATAAATTAATTGTTAAATTTTAAATTTATGTAAGAAAAATCATTTAAAAAATGTTAATTTATGTTAAAATATGCACTTTATCGGCTTTTTATGTATTTAAACGAAAAAACATTTCTATTTTTACTCCACCAAATCAAAGAAATTATGAAATCAATTTTAACCTACTTTTTAACACTTATTGTTACAGTGTCAACTTTTGCAGAAATTTCTATTTCTGAAAAGAAAGCTTTACTTCAACTTAACAAATCAACCAACGGAAATTTGTGGACTACCAAATGGGATTTAAATGCGCCAGTTAACAATTGGTATGGAGTTACAATCCAAAATGACATGGTAGTCGCAATAGATTTATCTAGTAATAAATTATCGGGGATACTTCCAAAAGAGATTTCAAATCTTACGCATTTAAAATCACTAGTATTGTTTCAAAATGAAATTTCTGGACAGATTCCATCTACTATTGGAGACTTAAAAAACTTAGAACATTTAAATTTATCATTTAATAAATTTTCGGGAACAATACCTGAAGCATTAAGCAATGCAAGTTCTTTAAAATCAATAGAATTGTTTATGAATAGATTAAGCGGTTCATTACCAAAATCATTTTATAAATTAAATAAATTGGAAGTTTTGTCATTATACAATAATGATATTTCGGGAGAAATACCTTCAGAAATGTATCAGATAAAATCGTTAAAAATGTTACAATTAAATTCTAATAAATTATCCGGAAAATTAAGTAAAGAAATTTCGAATCTTACTTCATTAGAAAATTTAAGTTTATTTGATAATAACATGATTGGTCAAATTCCATTTAATATTGAGAAAATGAATAATTTAAAAGAAATGAATATATCCTATAATAATTTTAATGGCGTTATTTCCAAGAAACTTTCTAATAAAGACGCCTTAAATATGACTATGTTAAATGAACAAGGTGTAGCAAACACTTTATTAATAGACATGTCTAAAGATAGGGCAGTAGTTTCTGAAGAGTAAAAAAAACACAATAAAATTCCTTATTGATTTTAGTCAATAGGGTTTTTTTATGCCCAAAAATATTTTCTCATAGTATTTATATTGTTAAAACATGTTAATATGTATCATAACAAGTTTTTCAAAAATTAAAAAAAAACGCAAATCTTAGGAATAATTTTGCAACAGAATTTCAATTTTTAATAAAATTTCTAAGTAGATAAAAAAATTTAATATAGTCAAGTTCAGTAGTTTACAACTGCAACTTATCAATCGATATATGATGAAAAATTACTTTTTAAAATTTCAGAATTTAAGAATCCAATTTATTTTTTTATTTTTAATTTCCTCTTCCTGTTTTTCTCAAACCCCAGGAATTATTGTTGAGCCTGCAACTGGAGGTGGAGCGGCAATAATGGATCCGAATGGTGATGGATATACTTCTCTTACTAGTGCTGGATTTACTTTTGATGATCAAATACAAAGTGAGATTCCATTTTCATCTTTAATCTTTCCTGGAATTGAGCCAGATTCGGATCTTGATAATGCTCCTGATTGTGGTTTTACAGATTTTATGGATCAAGGTGATAGAGATCC
>JAYVFV010000018.1:0-6420 GCA_043772885.1 Flavobacteriales bacterium | reverse complement strand
GCAATAACAAGAAAGACAATCAATTAAACAATTTGTAATGGATACGCCTTCGGCTTTGGATTATTGGAAACGCTTCGCTCTTGGATTTTTCGAACACCCGAGACCTATAAGTCGAACGAAGCGAAGCTAATCCAAGAATCGAATAATCGAGTAGTCAAAAACAATTCATCCCAAAAAATCAACAGTTCAGCAACTATAAATTTTATACCAGCACCAACTAAACGAAATTTGTCTCATCAAAAAATAAAACAATTTATAAACAATAGAAATCATGACCAAAGTAATTACAACCATCGCACTCTTTTTAGTTACCGTTATTGCTGCAAACGCACAACAATACGAGCAAGGAATGAGTAAAGCTTTCGCCACTTGGGAAGAAGGGAACACAACAGAAGCAACAGCTTTATTTGAAAGAATTGCCAGTGTTGAAAAAAACAATTGGCTACCGAATTATTATGTAGCTTTAGTAAACACTACAGCAACGTTCAATCCGGCTAACAATAAAACAGCTGCGGCAATGCTAGATAAAGCACAAAATGCATTGGATAACGCGACTTTAATTTCTCCCAATAATGTCGAAATTATTGTTTTGCAAGCGCTGATTAATACCGCGTGGATTGTTCAAGATCCGATGACTAACGGAATGAAATTATCGGCTCCAACAATCGCATTATATGACAAAGCAATCGCATTAGATCCTAATAATCCGAGAGCTATTTTTGGAAAAGCCGATTTCGAAATTGGTGGTGCCAAATATTGGGGAACCGATACCAAACCAATGTGCGAGCAAGTTGCCAAATCAATTGAACTTTTTGCAAAATTTATACCGCCAACTGAATTTCATCCAAAATGGGGATTGGATAGAGCGCAGGAAACAATGAAAGAGTGTAATAAAAAATAATTCAATGATTAGCAAAGCTAATTATTAAATCTTTAAATAAAAAAAATGAACAAGCTTATTAAAGAAATTCCCAGAGCGATTATAATTTCATTAGCCGTATTTTTAGTGTTGTTATTGATTCGATTTATCACTGGAAATACCATTCTATTTAATTATAGTTTGTTGGTGAATTTTGGATATACAATGCTTTATGGACTTTCTCTGTTTTATGCGAATGCTATCCTTTTTATTTATTTGGATGCTATTTTTAAAACGGAAAGATTTACAATAAACCGCGTAATTATAGGATTTTTAGCATCGTTTTGTATCTCCATTTTTGTGATTTTTTTACTTCGTGTTTTTGAAGATGTCATTATTGAAGGACGTTCTTTTACGGCTTTTTTAACGAAAGAAACCATGTCAAATTATTTGGTTGCAATTGTTTTAACGTTTGTCGTTACTTTGGCTTTTCATGCTTTTTATTTCTATAAAGCGTACAATGAAAGCAAGGTTAAAGAACAGAAAATCATTGCTGGAACTGCCAACGCTAAATTCGAAAGTTTAAAAAATCAAATTGATCCGCATTTTCTTTTTAACAGCTTAAATGTATTGAGTTCACTTATTGAAGAAAACCCAGAAAATGCTCAAAAATTCACTACATCCTTGTCTAAAATCTATCGTTATGTTTTAGAACAAAAAGACAAAGAATTGGTTACAGTTCAAGAAGAATTGTCGTTTGCTAAAACCTACATGAATTTATTGAAAATGCGCTTTGAAAACAGCATTACGTATGAATTACCCGAAAATTTCGATAATGATGAAGCGAAGGTAGTTCCACTATCACTGCAATTGTTATTAGAAAATACGATAAAACACAACATAGTTAGTGAGCAAAAACCACTTCACATCAAAATCTATGTAAAAGATAATTATCTAGTTGTCGAAAATAATTTGCAGAAAAAAGAAGTGATGCAAGATAGAAGAGGAGTTGGTATTCAGAATATTGTAAGCCGCTATGCTATTTTATCCGAAAGGAAAGTACTGATTGATGCAACGAGTTTGACTTTCACAGTACATTTACCAATTTTAACAAAACAAATTACAGTTATGGAAACATCCTATATTGCCAACGAAAACACCGCCTATTATAAAGCGAAGAAAAGAGTCGAAGAACTGAAAGGGTTTTACGGAAACTTACTTTCGTATTGCTGTGTCATTCCATTATTGATTTTTGTGAACTTAAACTACATGCCCGAATTTCAATGGTTTTGGTTCTCGTTAGGAGGCTGGGGTTTCGGATTGATCATGCATGCTTTTAAGGTTTTCGGATACAGTTCGAAATGGGAAGAAAAACAAATTGCCGCCATTTTAGGTAAGGAAAAAGAAACTAAAAATTGGAAATAATGAAAGAAGCTACTCAAGGAAACATCGTCCAAAACGAATTGCGCGAACTGGTGAGGAAGAAAGTCAAAAAACAAAGGGATTTTTACATTCACTTGTTTATTTATGCCATCGGAATTACAATTTGGTTATTAAAAAGATATACCGATTTACCGCTTAATTTTTTTCCAATCCGATACATCAATTGGTTTGTGATGGCTATCTGGACAGTAGCTATTTGTATTCAAGGGATGGAAATACTGTTTACTGAAGTTATTTTGGGCAAAAAATGGGAAGACAAACAAGTCAAAAGTATTTTAGAAGAAGAGTCAAAGAAACAACGTTGGGAATAATTCAATCAAATTAAAGTAAAATGGAAACAAATTATAACGAAGAAGAACGCTATTATCAAGCGAAAAAAAGAGTAGAAGAGATAAAAGGTTTTTACGGAAATCTAGCTGCTTACATTGTGGTAAATATTTTTTTAATCATCTTAAATCTAGCCACATCACCTAAATACTTATGGTTTTTTTGGCCGTTAATGGGATGGGGAGTTGGTGTTGTTTTTCACGGATTGAGTGTGTTTAAAATTTCGCCTTTCTTTGGGAAAGATTGGGAAGAAAGAAAGATGAAGCAATTCTTAGAAGAGGAAAAAAGAAACGCTGAGAAGTGGCAATAATCATTATTAAAATCAATTATGGAAGCAAATGAAAACAGAGAAGCCTATGAAATGGCTTTCAAAAAAATGAAGAAAATAAAAGGATTTTATATCCATTTGATAGTATATTTAATTGGGAATATATTTATCATCATTGGAAATAGCGATGGCATGAAAGGAGGAGAAAGTTATTTTCAATTTCATAATTTTACCACCGTTTTCTTTTGGGGAATCGGCTTGGTTGCCCACGGATGCACCGTTTTTATTCCGCATTTTGTTTTCGGAAAAGATTGAGAAGATAAAAAAGTAAAGCAATTAATGGAGAATGATAAGCATCCTAAATTTGAATAATTTCTCTGTGTAGCTCTGTGAAATCTCCGAGAACCTCTGTGAAATAAAAACTATGAACATCTTAATCATCGAAGACGAAAAACCAGCAGCACGACTTTTACAACGCAAAGTCGAAAAGTTGGGTTTGCAAATCAATACACTTTTACATTCTGTAGAAGAATCCATTCATTGGTTTCAAAACAATCCACATCCTGATTTGATTTTTTTGGATATTCAATTATCCGATGGTTTGTCGTTTGAAATTTTTGAAAACATCGCTATTAAAAGCGCGGTAATTTTTACCACTGCTTACGATGAATACGCGTTGCGTGCTTTCAAATTGAATAGTATTGATTATTTATTGAAACCGATTGACGAAGACGATTTAGAAGCGGCTGTTAATAAATTTAAAGCAAGAAATAATGTTGCTCCAAACTTATCATTGGATTTTGAAATGATAAAAAAAATGTTAGTCAACCCAATCGATAGAACATACAAAAAGCGATTTACTATAAAAATGGGACAACAACTAAAGATGATTACTATTGAAGAAGTAGAATGTTTTTACAGCGAAAATAAAGGAACATATCTGCACACATTTGAAAATAGAGATTATCTTCTTGACAGCACTTTAGAACAATTAGAATCTGAAATAGATCCAAAAGAATTTTATAGAATAAGCCGAAAATTCATTATTCCGATGAAAGGAATTAAGGAAATTCAGATGCACAGCAATTCGCGTCTTAAAGTGATTTTGCCAACGTATAAAGACGATGAGATAATCGTAGCTCGTGAGCGCGTTAACGATTTTAAAGAATGGTTGGGATAATAATGTTAAAGATGGTAAATTTTTGTTAACTAATTTACAAGCTATAATTTAACTTATTAACTTCGTACAAGGTTAGCTATAATTGGTTAACCTTTTTTTTATGAAATTAATTTACGCACTATCATTATTTCTCTTACTAACATTTGCCAATACTTGTTCGGCGCAGGAAGTAGTGGTTTATGAAAAGTTTGCTGATTTTGGAAAAGCGATTATCAAAGAAGATGATTCCATTTATGTTATTAATTTTTGGGCAACTTGGTGCGCACCATGTGTGAAAGAATTGCCACATTTCGAAAAACTTCACGCCGATAATAAAAACGTAAAAGTAATTTTGGTCTCGCTTGACAGTCGAAAGGACTTAGAAAAGAAACTCATTCCGTTCATCCAAAGAAAAAAAATAACCGCCAATGTTGTTATGTTAAGTGACAAGGATTATACTACTTGGCTTCCGAAAATTGACAAGGATTGGTCGGGTTCCATTCCGGCAATCTTAATTATAAAAGGTAAAAATCGATTATTTGCCGAGCGTGAATTTGAAAATTTTGCAGAACTCAATGATTATGTTAACTCATTTATTAATCTAAAATAAATAATAATTATGAAATTTTTATCAGTGTTAATTGTATTCTTTAGCAGTTTTTTTGTTGGAGAAAATTTGGTTTCAATGGGTTACCAACCTGGAGACACCGCAACCGATTTTAAGCTAAAATCTGTAGATGGAAAAATGTACAGCATGTCTGATTACAAAAATGCCAAAGGATTCATTGTTGTTTTTACTTGTAATACGTGTCCGTTTGCGGTAAAGTATGAAGAAAGAGTAAATCAGTTGGCTAAGAAATACAAATCAAAAGGCTATGTGCTTTTAGCGATTAACTCTAATGATCCCGAAGTACAGCCTGATGACACATATACATTAATGAAAGCCAGAGCCAAAGACAAAGGATATGCTTTTCCTTATTTAGTAGATGAAGGACAAAAGATTTATCCACAATATGGAGCGACCAAAACACCTCACGTATTTTTGTTAGATAAAAATTTAGTGGTAAAATACATTGGCGCTATTGATGACAATGCAGATGATGCTTCAATGGTAAAAGAAAAATATTTGGAAAACGCCATCGCCGCTTTAGAAAGCGGAAAAGAACCTTCACCAGCATTAACCAAAGCGATTGGCTGTTCGATTAAAGCAAAGAAAAAAGTATAACAAAAAGGACTTCAATTTGAAGTCCTTTTTTATTGGAAATACATTGGATTAGTATTTCGAATTCCATCATAGCAAATGGAATTTAATCAAACAATGCTTTAATTTCTTTTTCAGTCTTTCCTAGTTTTTCTTGCAATCTTCCCCAAAACTCTTGATCTTTACCTTCTTCGTGAAGCAAATCATCATCTGTTAAATCAGCATATTTTTGCTTTAGCTTCCCTTTTAACTGTTCCCAGTTTCCTTTAATTTCTTTTGAATTCGGCATAATTTCTATATTTTATAAATTGTGTTCTACAAATCTCATCAATTACAGGACATAAAATGTTATATTATTATGAATGAAAATTGTATAATTTATTGGATATATTTTTTTCGAATTCCAATCAAAACAAAAAGCAAAAGCGTATATATTATAAAAAAGGGAACAATGAATTCAATCCAACCCAAGGGTAACATTATGGCTATGATTAATAATTGAAAACCTAAACCGTATATCGAAAGTAACGTCATAAACCAATTGGGAAATGTTTTTACTTTGTAGGCATCTTGGTCTAAATAATGAATTATCTTGTCAAAAGTTCCATAAACAACCTTATAAATTTTAAATAAAATAGTTACTGATTTTTGAGTTTCACCTGCTAATGCTTTTGGCGCCTTGTATTCGAATATTTTACTGGTGCTATCACCACCAACTGATTTATTACGTAAAATAACATAGTAATAATTGTAGAGCGTACCTTGTAATTGAATTCCGATAAAGGCAATCAAAGTAAACCAAATAGTTGTTTTAGAAACATAACAAATGGTCATCAGTAATACGAAATTCAATACGATATCAAACACACTATCGAGGTATCTTCCAAAGTAAGATGGTGTTTTTTTTAACCGCGCCAATTCGCCATCGGCAGCATCAATTCCCGATTTTAAAACAATAAAAAATCCAGCAGCTAAATAATAGTTATTCAGAATGCAATACATGGCAATTAAACCAGAAACTCCAAAAAGAAGTGTAACATGAATAGGAGTGAAGCGGGTATTCTTAAGTTGATTAGCAAGGAATTTCCCAAATGGTCTTCCGTAATCAGATAAGTCAAGAAAAGTATCTTGAGAGGTGAGTTTTGACATTAAAAGTTATTAAA
>JAYVFV010000017.1:0-2315 GCA_043772885.1 Flavobacteriales bacterium | reverse complement strand
CTTTTGAACCTGAATCTCCAATATCGCCTTTTGCGCCTGAATCTCCAGTATCGCCTTTTGCGCCTGAATCTCCAGTATCGCCTTTTGCACCTGAATCTCCAGTATCGCCTTTTGCACCTGCATCTCCAGTGTCGCCTTTTGCACCTGCATCTCCAGTGTCGCCTTTTGCACCTGAATCTCCAGTATATCCCTTAGCTGTGACACCACCAAGGTTTCGAGTTGCAATACTTCTCGACTCTATAACTTTGCGTGGAATAATATTCTTTACTCCTCGACATACTTGATTCAAATATGTTAAATTTGTTTGTACTGAAAGAATTGACATGTATACTATGTAACTAGACAAAAAAATCACTAAACTTAAAAAACAATTTTAACGCATCCTCTTCAGTCATAAAATTGCGGTGACGCTTCGTACATAATGATTACCGTTAATCTACGTATTGTTTGTAGGAAAAATATCAAAAATATATTTGTTTTTTTTTATATATCATCTATAAAATATCGCTATAAATATATAAGTAATATGAAAATGGTGTCCGATATAATGTGTAATGAGTTACTACAGAAAATTAAGAATGATTCAACAATAAGCGATTTGAATATACTCTTCAAGTGCAATATGATTGGACAAAATTGTTCGAATAAAATTTTTACAAATTGTAGATTTCTCAAAACAAATTTTACGAATACCAACTTCAAGAATAGTAAATTTAATTATGTAGTATTCAGTCAAACTACTTTTTCGGGTTCAAATATGCAAAATGTAGAATTTAAAAGTTGTAAGTTCGATAATGTAGTTTTTACATCGGCAAAAATGAATAATGCGAAGTTAAAGAATGCGGTATTTGTAGGTGGTCGTTTTGAGTTTGCAAATTTAGTTGGTGCAAATTTGACAGGTGCTAATTTAATAGGTGCGAATTTAGAAGAGGCGGATTTAGAAAAGGCGACATTGACAGGTGCAAATTTAAAAAGTGCGAATTTGGTAGGTGCGAATTTAGAAGATGCGGATTTAGAAAAGGCGACATTGACAGGTGCAAATTTAGAAGGTGTGGATTTACAAGGTGCGAATTTACAAGGTGCTAATTTGACAGGTGCCAATTTGGAAGGTGCGATTTTGGTAGGTGCGATTTTAGAAGAGGCGAATTTAGAAAAGGCGACATTGACAGGTGCAAATTTAGAAGGTGTGGAATTACAAGGTGCGAATTTACAAGGTGCGAATTTAGGTGGTGCGAATTTAAGAGATTCATACTTAATGAATGCGAATTTGAAAGGTGCGTTTTTAAAAGATGTGATTTTTAAAGGTGCGAATTTAGGTGGTGCGATTTTGGAAGGTGCGAATTTGGAAGGTGCGAATTTACAAGATGCTGATTTACAAGATGCTGATTTAGAAGATGCGAATTTAGCAGATTCGGATTTGGACGGTGCGAATTTCCAAGATGCGATTTTACGAAATGCGAATTTGACAAGTGCGAATTTACAAGATGCGAATTTTACAGGTGCTGATTTGACAGGTGCGAATTTTACAGGTGCTGATTTGACAGGTGCGAATTTAGACGGTGCTGATTTGACAGGTGCCAATTTTACAAATGCGAATTTAGACGGTGCGAACTTAGTTGATGCGGATTTGACACGTGCGAATTTTACAGGAGCGAATCTGATAAATACCATTCTAAGTGCGGATATTTCTTCTGCTACAACGGTGCGTTTATCACCTTCTGCTACAACGGTGCGTTTATCACCTTCTTTCAAACAAATAAACATTAAAGAAACAGCGACAGATGTTGTTGAAGGAGATGTTAAAATGACAGAGTTCTTAACTATTAATACGAATTCAGTTGCTTTCTATTTCCAAAAACGCTATTATTTAATTGATAAAAATGATTTATCCAAAACGATACAAATGAACACTTTAACAGATAAGGAAAATAATTCGATAGTATTTGAATGTAAATCAGTAAATACGATGAGACCTGAAAATATATCAACGGATAAACCACTTATGAAAGTAGGTTCTATTGGACTTCCAGTGAATTATTCATATATGCCAATTGAATATATTCAAAATGTGGTTCAAAATAGTAGTAAAAAAGTGGATGATAGAATGTATGAGATTGTAAAGACAACCGATACAGTTAAAAGTGTGGTAAGTTATCAAGTATTGAAAGGATTGACTTCAATGGTAAGTTCGTCACATTGTCAAGAAGGACAAGGCGGTTCTTTATTCAAATTACTTAAAATAAAAAATGCTGGAAAAATAGTGTCAGATGCAATTAAACGTGTAGCTACTATGAAACGGAGTAAGCGGGGAGGAC
>JAYVFV010000016.1:0-20753 GCA_043772885.1 Flavobacteriales bacterium | reverse complement strand
TTATGTTTAAAATGTTTTTAGCTGGAATAGGATATAAGCTAAATTCAGAACTTGAAAAACTTGCATTCCCTAATGGAGAAGATCCTTCAAGAATTGCCAATGATTGGTTTGGATTTACATTGCTAATTGCATCAATTATCCCAGACGGCCATTTAATAACTACTTGCGTAATTGTAGTTGCTTGTCCAATTCCAAAATGGGCAGTTATTGTACTCATGTTTTGAAAACCGGTTCCACTTTGAACATCTCTAATTTGTTTTCCCCAAACACCATAGATTTCAACTCTTGCTCCGATACCATTTCGATTACTTTGAACACCTTGTAAATTGATGTTTAACCATTTATTAGAATTTCCATTATTGAATAAAACATTTGTTCCACTTTGAATGTCTAAAAATCCATCATTATTCAAATCTCCAATAGGTCTATCAACAGCAGATAAAGGATACATATTTGGATTGGGTACAAAATGAAAAGCACCATCGCCAAACATAATGGTACTTCCTGAACCTAATACATCAAGAAATCCATCATTATCAAAATCTTGTGCTACGAATTCTCTTCCTGTAGAAAAAACGGTGTCATAACCTGAACCTGCCGTAACACTTGTAAATGTTCCATCGGTATTATTTCTCATTACGTTGGTATTTCCACTAGATATAGAGTTTACACCTAAAATAATATCCATCCAACCGTCATTGTTAAAATCTCCAATTGCAGATGACCAGCTTTGTTCAGGTGCCGCTAGATTAGCTATTGTGGCTACATTCGTATAAGTTCCATTTCCATTATTTTTATACATTTCATCAATGTTTCCTCCAACACCAGAACCACCTTGACCACATTTTGACATGTGCATATCAACATCACCGTCATTATCATAATCAAACCAAAGACCAGCGTAATTTCCACCTGTAGGAAAAAGACCTAATCCTCCTTGATTTTGTTCTCCAATAGTACCTAAACCATCATTGTAGTAATAGCGATTTGGAGAATTATCATCACATACAAATGCATCCAAATGTCCATCATTATTGAGGTCTACAAAATTAGTACGTTGAGTCAAGTAATTTTGAGGTTTTCTAAAAGTACTATAAGCAGTACCATTTGCATTCGCTTTTAAAAAGGTTACACCACTACCTGAACCATATACTAAGTCATTATATCCATTATTGTCATAATCACCCGCAGCTATACTCCAAGAAGGTGTAACAGTAGTGTTAGCTACAGTAAAAGTTGTTGTTGAGAACGTACCACCTGCTTGTTGGTAAGAAATTGCAAATTGTGTAGTGCTCATTGGTGAAACTATGTCGTCTCTGTAATCACCATTCATGTCTACAATACAATTGTTGAATCCACCAGTTATTCCAGCTACAGGAGTTGATGTAAACGATAATCTGTCCGGAGCAGGAGGTGGCGCTACCATCAAAGTGAAATCAAATGCAGCTTGAGAATATCTGTTGTCAAATGCAATTGTATAGACAGTGCCTGTGGTTACTGTAAAACTAAGATAAGACGAATAAGTACCGCTATAATCATCATTAGAACCTACACAAACTAAACTATTACAAGCTCCGGTATATACAATTACACGGGTATCAGCATTGTTGTTTTGTGGTAAAAGTGTCGATAGAATTACGGTGTTATTTGCTAAGGCAGTATACGAATACCATTTTCCTTTTGTTGGAAGTTGATTGTTATTATTTAAACCACAAAATTGTGTAGGAGCTGTTCCTGTTTCATTTGTAAATGCTGGGGCAGTTGTTGTTGAGTTTAGTAAAACAGCAGCTGTATTACCACAATCAGATTGAGCCATCGCAATGGTAATACTAAAGAAATAAGTTAAGAAGAATAAAGTTTTTTTCATTGTTATAGGAATTAGTTGGTGTAATTATTTAGTATATTTAATTTAGTTACAAGTTTGTGTTAATGATGTAATCCATTGTTCTAAAAGAGCAACTCCTTCATCATGAATTATTGTTCTTCCTAACAAAGGCATTCTCTCACTTTCGTCAACAGTAGCCATTCTGAAATGCATAATCGATTTGCTATATAAACCGGGTGTAATTATTTTTTGTAAAGTTGGACTTATCTCCTCAGCAGCAACAACACAAATGCCAATATTTGATGGGTTTGCAGTATCGCCAAAACCAAGTCGTAACGCACGATAATCACAACGGCCTTGATCTTGATGGCAATGAGCGCAATTGGCATCAACATACGAACGAACACGTAATTCTAAAGATTGTGATGTGTCACGATAATCAACTGTTGATACTATAGAAGACGGATAACTTGCTAAATAGCCTTGCTCAAACATTTTTTGTAACTGATTTTTACTTCCATCACTATAGGCATACATGCGGTTTAGATTTTGAGGTTTAACACCTATAGGAGTAGCAATCTCATTTATTTTGTGGCAAGCCAAGCATTCTGAGTCTGATGGAATTCTATATTCAGCAGTAATGATTTCATTATTTGGTTTTTTAAACGTAATCGTTTTAGTGCTTCCATTTATAAAATCATTACCAACTACTAAATTAGCTTCTGTTTGTGCATCATTCCATAAATACTCATAAAATTTCCACCCATCAGATTTGCGAATCATTACTCTAGTTTCGATGATTTGAGTTGTATTTGCTGGTTGTATGGTTGTGTAATAAAACGATTTTATTAAAACGGTTCCTACTGGAAAATTCAAAATTTTACCATCAACATTATAGGTAGCTTGAACATTAGGTGGCATCCAAATAAATCTTTTTTTCTGAGCATAATCTGTAAAAAGGGTACTCGCAGGTTCGTAAGGAATTACATTCAACGATGGAATTTGATTTTTTAGTTCACCAACAAAAAAATTATAATTAGAAAGGGTAGCATAAGGTACCTGAGTTAAATCAAAATTTACAATTGGAGTTGCATTAATAGTTACAATTCCAGGGTTAGAAATGTTGTTTTGAGCATCTTTAACTGTATATGAAATTTGAGTTGGATTCCCAACAAATGTGTTCAGTGGTGTAAATCTGATAATTCCTGTTGTAGGATTTGCTTTCCATACACCTTGGTTAGTAACAGTAAGTTGGTCTAATGTACCATTAGAATCTGTGTCACTTCCATTAATAATACTCACTGTGGTTGCGACAACAACATCACCTGTTGTGTCATTTAATAAAACAGGGATGTCTACATATGAAGTTAAATCATTTGAGAATGTATCATCTGTTGCAACAGGCAAAACATCTTCAACAGCTACATATTCTTCATCATCCGAACATGAAACGATGATTGCGGTAAAAAAAACTAATGCAAATGCGGTTAAGTAATATTTTTTCATAGATTTGATAAATTCGAAACAAAAATAGTAAATTAATTGGCAATTCCTAATTTTATACTGTATTTTGTTGCCAATTTACATGCAAAATCAAGTATTCATTGTCATTATAAATTATTGGTTTTTAGGAATCGGCGTTGGTTTCCGATTCCAATAATGTGTTCTCAGTATTTTCATAAACAGTCGAACGCGTTATAATATTTTCTGGAAGTGATTTCTTAGCTTTTGCTCCCATTTTTTTCAATTTTTCAACACTGGTTATTAGATTTCCATTTCCTTCCACCAATTTATTCATAGCGCCTTGATACGCTTTTTTACCTTCTTCCATCTTCTTTCCAACTAATACTAAATCTTCAACAAATCCGTGAAATTTATCATACAAAGCTCCCGCCTGACGGGCAATTTCCAAAGCGTTTTCTTGCTGTTTTTGGTTCGTCCACATGCTGTCAATAGTTCGCAATGTGGCTAATAATGTGGACGGAGTTACGATCACAATGTTCTTCTCAAATGCTTTGTTATATAACGTTGTATCTTCATTTAGTGCAATAGCAAATGCCGATTCAATCGGAATAAAAAGCAATACAAAATCGGGACTTTCCATTTGATACAAGTCTTGATAATTTTTGCTTCCCAATTGCTCCACATGGCGATTGATAGCAATTACGTGTTCTTTCAAATAGTGTCCTTTCAAATCCTCATCTTCTTCATTGCTAAAACGTTCATAAGCCGTTAAAGTCACTTTCGAATCGACGATCATTTTCTTTCCGTCAGGCAAATTAATAATGACATCGGGAAAAACGCGGCTCCCATCTTCGGTTACAAAACTTTGCTGCACAAAATATTCGCGGTTTTTTTCTAAACCCGATTTTTCTAAAACGCGTTCCAAAATCAATTCGCCCCAATTTCCTTGCATTTTACTATCGCCTTTTAACGCTTTAGTCAAATTCAAGGTTTCTTTACTCATCTGCTCGTTCATCTCACGCAAACCAAGTATTTGTTGGCGAAGTGCCGCATGATAATCGATACTTTCTTTGTGAGTATCTTCAACTTTCTTTTCAAAAAGCTGAATTTTATCCTGTAATGGCGAAAGAATATTTTTTAAATTTTCCTTGTTTTGTTCAGTGAATTTCGAGGTTTTTTCTTCTAATATTTTGTTAGCTAAATTCTCAAATTCTTTGGTAAATTTCTCTTGAAGCTGCTCTACTTCCTGCTTTTGCTCTTTGTTGCGTTCCCACAGATTTTCAAAATCATTTTCTTTTTTGGCAAGTTGAATAGCAAAGTTTTCTTTCTCGCTTTGGATGTTGCCTTTTTCTTTTCCCAATTGAATGAGTTGATTTTTGTATTGTTCGATTTGGAAAAGCAATCCGTTGATTTTTTCTTCTACAGCTGCTTTTTCGGAATTTGATTTACTAGTAAACAACAATTTTCCAATAAAAATTCCAATAGCCAATGCGATAAAAATAAATAAATAAGGTAAAACAGACGTCATAAATAAAAAAGTATAAGAATGTAAATGTACTAAAAAATGTAATAGTTGATTGTCAGATTAAATAGTATTTTTGCATAAATTAATGCCATGTCAAACCACCATCATTTTCTAATTCACAAACCTTATGGCTATTTGAGTCAGTTTGTTTACGAGCTCAAACGTAATAAAAAAAAGTTAGGAGCGTTGTATGATTTTCCACCAAATACCATGGCAATTGGTCGGTTGGATGAAGATTCGGAAGGGTTACTTTTATTAACTACTGACGGAATGATGAGCGAAATAGTACGCAGTAAAAAAGTCGAAAAAGAATACTACATTCAAGTGGACGGAATCATCAACCAAGAAGCGATTGAAAAATTAAAAAATGGAGTTGAAATAGGTTTTGATGGAAAAAAATATACCACAAAAAAATGCACTTCTTTTATTTTAGAATCGGTTCCCGAATTCGGTGAACGCGGCAAAAAAATTCGCGATGATCGTCACGGACCAACATCTTGGTTATCAATTACCATTAACGAAGGAAAATTTCGACAAGTGCGAAAAATGACGTCGGCAGTTGGATTTCCAACATTGCGATTAATTCGAATTCGTATCGGAAATATTCATTTAAATCAGCTAAAATCTGGAGAAGTTCTTGAAGTTCAAAGTTTTAAAATTTAGAAAAAATTACACTAACTTGTCATTCCGACGAAGGAGGAATCTCAACGAACTTTTTTGAGATTCTTCGTGCCTCAGAATGACAAAAGAAGAGAAAGAAAAACAATGTTAAACATCGTCCTAATAGAACCCGAAATCCCCAACAACACCGGAAATATTGGTCGTTTGTGTGTAGGAACCGAAAGCAGATTGCATCTAATTCATCCATTCGGATTTGAAATCAACGATAAAAATCTAAAACGTTCGGGTTTGGATTATTGGGTGCATCTCGATTGGCATCAATACCAAAATGTTGACGAATGGATGCAACAAATTAAAGATAAATCACGCGTTTTCTTATTGAGTTCTCATGCTACAAAATCGATGTATGAAGCCGAGTTTCAAGACGACGATTGGCTCGTTTTCGGAAAAGAAAGTGTTGGACTGAGTCAAGAAGTTTTAGCACAATTCGACAATCATTTAACCATTCCGATGTCGCCATTAATTCGCAGTTTTAATATTGCCAATGCGGTGGCGTTTGTAGTTGGAGAAGCAAAGCGTCAGATTAAATAAAAAGTATATATTTGAATCCTTAAAAATACAATCGAAGTTTATGTTGGATAAAAGCAATTTACGCAGTACCATTTTCAGACATTTAGATGGATTAGCCACCGCACCTGTAGCTGTAGCGCTTAAAAACAAAGGAGTTCTAGATTTTATTCTTGAAAATAAGCAAACTACTTTATCACAACTTTCGAATCAATTTCATGCCAATGAAGGTTATCTCAACGTTGGATTACGCGTTTTGGCTTCGCAAGGTTTTTTGGATTATCATATCAATAATGCAACACAAGAAATTAAAATTAGTACTAATTCTAAATCGGAAATTGCTTTTTCGTTATTCTATTTATATGAAGATGTTGTTGATTTGCTGCATTTTTCTTCCCAATTTCACTCCCGATTATTTGAAGAAGCGCCTTTCAAAAAGCTGAATTTAATTTTTGAAAAATACAAGAACGGTTATGGAATCACTTTTTCGGATGATGTTGTAACAAATCAAATTCAACATCAAATTCTACAACATATCGAAGGATATTTGGTCGGACCAACATTAGTGCGACTCGGAATGAACGGTATGTTTCACAAGTATTTTATGGAAGTTTCCTTTCGTCCAGAAGAGTTTCATAAATCACCAGAAATGTTTGCTAAAATTCTAGATTTTTTCGTTCATCTCAATTGGTTTGTTGAAAAAAATGGGAATTACCAATTCACCGAAACAGGTTTGTTTTTTGCCAAAAGAGCGGCAGCTTATGGCGTAACAGTTTCATATTTACCCACTTTTGAAAAGATTGAGGATTTGATTTTTAAAAATCCTTCTATTTTAAGAATGCAATCCGATGGTACCGATGAGATTCATGTGGATAGAGAAATGAATGTTTGGGGAAGTGGCGGCGCTCACGATACCTATTTTAAAGTAGTTGACGAAATACTCATCCAACTTTTCAATTTACCAATTGAAGAACAACCAAAAGGAGTTCTTGATATGGGATGTGGGAATGGTGCTTTTTTAGAACACATTTTTGAAGTGATTGAAAGACAAACATTACGCGGTAAAATGCTCGATGAACACCCATTGTTTTTAGTTGGCGTCGATTACAATCAAACCGCTTTAAAAGTCTCGCGTGCCAATTTGATTAAGGCCGATATTTGGGCAAAAGTAATTTGGGGCGATATTGGGAGACCCGACATTTTGTCAAATGATTTGAAGGAAAATTATTCTATCGATTTGAAAGATTTGCTGAATGTTAGAACGTTCTTAGATCACAACCGAATTTGGTCCGAACCCAACACTAAAAATGTAACAAGAATAAGTACATCTACTGGAGCGTTTGCGCACAGAGGAGAACGTATCAATAATAATTTGGTCGAAGAAAATTTGTTGGAACACTTGCAAAAATGGTCGCCTTTTGTTAGTAAATTCGGATTATTATTAATCGAATTACATACGATAGCAGCTGATTTGACAGCAAAAAATTTAGGAAAAACTGCTGCAACTGCTTATGATGCCACGCATGGTTTTTCGGATCAATATATTGTAGAAATCGATGTGTTTAACAAAATTGCAGCCGAAGCCAGATTGTTTCCTGATAAAGCCGTATTCAAACGTTTCCCAGATACCGATTACGCCACAGTAAGCATTAATTTATTGAAAGGAAAGTAAAGAAAGACTTCATAGATAGTTAGATCTTTAGACTTCTTAGATACAATTCAATAATAAATCTAAGCAGTCTAATTTTCTAAAAGGTCTAAACTGTCTATTTTACAATAAATTTCCCTTTTTCACCATCAAAAACAATTTGTTCGTCTTTGAACAGCGAGTTGAAAACACCTTTTGTAATTAAATTACAAGGTTGATCTATTACGATTTTGCTTTCGGTCATGACCATCATTTCATCGGATAATTGGATTGCCAAATCAATATCATGAGTCGAAAAAAGAATGCATTTGTTGGTTTCATTTGCTAATTTTTTCAACAGTTTAAAAACCGAAACTTTGTGTAGTAAATCCAAATGCGTGGTAGGTTCATCGAGAATTATTAGCGGTGTGTCTTGCGCCAATGCACGAGCAATTAGCACTTTTTGCAATTGTCCATCGCTAATTTCATGATGTTTTTTATCAGCTAAATGTACAATTTGTGTGAGTTTCATCGCTTGATTTACTTTTTCTAAATCAGCTTCCGAAAGTTTTCCAAGCCAATTGGTATAAGGTTGTCTTCCCAAAGCCACCAATTCGAAAACGGTTAAATTACTCGGAGGTAATTTATCGGTCAACACCAAACTCAAATTTTGAGCTAAAGCTAATGGTTCTTGATTTTGGATATCTGCATCATTTAATAAAACAGTTCCAGAAAGTGGTTTTTGAATACCGCAAAGTGTCCGCAATAAAGTCGATTTTCCAATTCCGTTAGCGCCAATTAATGCAATTAATTTACCTGTTTGTAAATTTAAATTAAGGTTTTCAGCAATAACAATTGGCTTTTTTTTGGTTGCATATCCAATAGATAAATTTGAAGTAGAAAGGATGTTGTTATTACTCATTTTTTCTGAAAACTTTGACTTATTTATAGTAAACTTCGCTTCCTCATCAACAACCAAATCACAACCGGTGCACCAATAATGGACGTAATTGCATTAATGGGCAACGTAAAATCGAAACCAGGCAATTGCGAAACCATGTCGCAGAACAACATAATAATGGCTCCGAGAAGTAGTGTGCTCCAAAACAAAATCATATGATTACTGGTTTGAAAAAGCAACTTCGACAAATGCGGAACCGCCAATCCAACAAAAGCAATAGGTCCGGCAAACGCTGTGATACTTCCTGCTAAAATACTCGTAGCGATGATGATGGTATACCGTGCTTTTTTGATATTCAATCCCATGCTCGTGGCGTAATTTTCTCCCAGCAATAAAGCGTCCAATGGTTTTATGGACAGCATACTTAATACTAATCCGATAGTCACTGCAATTGATAAAACAGAAATACTTTCCCAAGATAAATTTCCGAGACTTCCCATCGACCAAAAAGTAAATTTTTGCAATTGTTCTGCAGAGCCGAAATACGTCAACACACTTACGATGGCGCTGGCAAAACTGCTGAACATTAATCCCACAATTAAAATCGTTGCGGTATCGCGTAATCGTCTTGAAACGAGTATTATTAAAAGCAAAACTAAAAAACTTCCCAAGCACGAAGCGAGTATGATTCCGTAGGAAGAAAGTAAAATTTCAGCTAAAAATGCTGGTAGCAATTGGGCTCCTAAAATCACAAAAGCTACTCCTAAACTGGAACCTGAGCTCAATCCTAAAACGTAAGGCCCAGCTAACGGATTTCGAAATAAAGTTTGCATTAATAATCCGCAAATGGATAAACCAACTCCAACTAAAATAGCGGTAATTGCTTTGGGAATTCGATAGTTGATGATGATGTAATTCCACGTTTCTTTTGTGGTATCAGAACCCAAAATACTTTTAAAAATTTCTTTAAACGGAATGGCAACTTGCCCGAATGAAATGTTCAATAACAATGACAATAATAACAGTAATGTCAATGCAGAAAAGAGAATGGTATTTCGGGTTTGGAACATTTACTTTAATTTTTCAAAGAAAAAAGGTTGATAACCAACGAGCAATTCGGGATGCAAAATTTTCACAATATCTTTTAAAACAATATCGGGTCGGTTGGGTGCCAATTCATAATACAAAACACCGCCTGTTTTTCCTTTTTTATTGCTGAACGAATATACATTTTTATTTTGAAACGCTTTGAATTGATTGTAATGCGGATTGGAGTTTGTCATTTCCGTTAAGGTTGAAAATTGCCCAGAAGTAATCCAAAAATCAGCGTCTTTGGCACGTTCAAAAACTGTTTCAAAGGACAAAGACAAACTTCCGGTTCCATTAGTGTCTTCCCATAAATAATTCGAATGTGCTTCTTTCAATAACAAACAACCCCAGCTAGTTCCTTTGGGCAAATACCATTTGTCTTCAAACATATCGCCAATTAAAATGCTTGGTTTTGTGGTGGCTCTTTTGGCGATTTCGATGGTTTTTAAATAATCGTTTTCAATTTTTGTAAAAAGTTCGTTGGCTTCTTTTTGTTTGCCGTATAAGGCGCCGAAGAACTTAATCCATTCGGCTTTTCCTAGTGGCGTTTCTTCGTTCCAGTCGCCGTTAAGCATTACTTTTAATCCGCTTTTTTGGATGTTGTCTAAAGTTGGATTGGAGTTGTCGATGCCGTAGCCAATAATCACATCGGGTTGCAAATCGATTAAAACTTCGGTGTTCAAATCGTGATTGCTTCCGAGTTCTTTTACTTTTTTAGTATCGATTAAGGAGCGTACTTTATCCGAAGAAATATAGTCCAAATGCGGAAAACCAACGAGAGATTTTTCTTCATCTAACATTTCTAAAGACGGAATGTGCGTAGTAGAAGTAACAACAATTCGTTTTACAGGAATTGAAATTACTGTATTTTTAGACAACGAATCCGGAACGTTGGCGTTTTTTTCTTTTAAAATATACGTATACGTTTTATTCGCTTTTGGCCATGGATTGGAAACTCTCACGACCGAATAGCCGTCGTAATTTTTAATCGAAAAACCTTTGGCATATTTTACATCATTAATAACAGCAATTGAAGCTGCCGAATTTGTTTCTTTCTTGCATTGTATGCTTAAAGAGGAAATGAAGAAAAGAAGTAAGAATTGAATTGTGAATTTCATCAACTGAATTTTTGACAAAAATAGAATAATTTAAATTACATTTGCGCCCGTATTGTGGTTGTTATTTCGATGCATCGGAAAACATTAATAGGGAATCAGGTTCAACACCTGGGCTGTACCCGCAACTGTAAGCTATAAAGCTTGTTGATATCTACAAAACCACTGTCCTGATATGGGATGGGAAGGTAAACAACAAGACGCAAGCCAGGAGACCTGCCAAATACACAGAGTATCAAACTTTCGGGAAAAAAGGTTTGGGTATGGGTAATTCTATGCTTTTCTCCCATTTATTGGAAACATTTTTAACTAAAAAAATGAACAAAAAAATTGTATGTATTAGTGCTGTAATTGCATTGGTAGCAACTTGTGGTATGGCGCAAGAGAAAGATTCCACCAAAGTGAATCAGTTAAAAGAAGTGGTCGTTTCGGATACCAAATTTGCGCAAAGCAAAGAAAAATCGGGAAAAGTAATCACCAAAATTACGCAAGAAGAACTTCAAAAAAAATCTGGACAAACGCTAGCTAATGTATTGAGTGCAGCAGTTGGAGTTGAAATCAACGGCTCCCAATCCGCCAACGGAAAAAATCTTGGCTATTACATTCGCGGCGGAAAAAACCAACAAGTTTTAATTTTAATTGACGGAATTCCAGTTACAGATGCTTCCGGAATTAGCTTTGAATACGACTTGCGATTGCTTCCTATAGACCAAGTGGAAAGTATAGAAATCATGAAAGGCGCAGCGAGTACGCTTTACGGAACTGGTGCAGCTACTGCAGTTATCAATATTACATTGAAAAAATCGGGACGAAAACCAATCCAAGGAAATGGTTATATCAACATCGGTTCGAACAATACGGCCTCGAATTCAAAATACAATGGTCAAGATTTTAACCAAGGTTTTTCGGTTAACGGAAATGTGACGAAAGTGGATTATCTCGCGTCTATCAATAGTTCGGAGACGAATGGTATGTCGCAAATTGCTTCTCCAGAAAATGAAAATTATGAAATGGATCGTTTTTCACGTGTGAATCTTTTGTCGAAAATCGGATTCAAAGCGACTGAAAAAATGCGTTTGGATTTCTTCGGAAATTATGATGCGGTTAAAAATGATTACGATTTTACATTTGATAATACTGGTTTAAATGATACTAATTTGAACACTACAGAGTCGAAACAATTCCGTTTTGGATTTTCGCCAAAGTACACGTATGCGAAAGGAGTGTTTGTTTTGAATTCGAGTTTTACTAAAATCCAACGCTCGTATTCGGAAGTAAATAGCTTTACAAATGTAATAGAATCGTCGCTTTACGAAGCACAAAGTGTGAATTTAGATGCGTTTAATAAGTACAATTGGAGCAAAAAATTCTTTACCGTTGTTGGCGTTAATTATCAATTTCACGATATGTTAAGCGAAACACCTTATAGTACTATCGTAAAAGAATCGACAAAATTCAATATGATTGATCCTTATTTTACTGGAGTTTTTACTTCTAATTTTGGATTGAATGTCAATGCTGGTGCACGATTGAATATCCATAGCGAATACGGAAATCAAGTGGTTTATAATGTGAATCCGTCATTTTCTTTTGGGAAAAAGATTCCGCTAAAAGTATTGGCTTCTTTGAGCACCGCTTATGTTACGCCAAGTTTGTATCAATTATATTCGGAATACGGAAATACCGCTTTGACTCCAGAAGAAAATACTACAGTTGAAGCTGGATTTGAAATCGGATTTTTAAACAACAAATTAAATTTTAATGCCGTAGGATTTTTTAGAGAACAAAAAAATAGTTTCGGATTTTTCTTTGATTCAACTACTTTCGAAGCGTATTATATCAACATAGAAGGGAAAAATCGTGCAAAAGGTGTCGAAGCGGAACTGAATTTTACTGTCAACAATAAAATAAAATTGGGAGGGAATTATACATTCACACAAGTGGATGAAGCCTTGAATCGATTGATTCCGAAGCATAAAGCGAATGCATTTTTAGATGTTTCTGCAACAAATAGATTGTTTTTTAATGTGAATTATCAATACGTTAACGGAAGAGATGATGCTTTTTTCGACGGAAATACATTTGCTACATTTGATACGAAATTGGATTCGTATCAATTGGTCAATGCTTCTTTCAACTATAAATTGCTAAAAAACACATTGACTATTTTCGGATCGGCAACTAATATTTTCAATAAAGATTTTGTAGAAAATAGTGGTTATTCAACGCGAGGAAGAAATTTTAGATTGGGACTGAGTATTAATTTGTAATTAATTTCAAAAATAGTTTACCGCAAATTCGCAAATTGTATTTATATAATTTGCGAATTTGCGGTTTTATTTTACAGGCATTTAGCTACTTTGAGATTTAATATAAATAAACTACCTTTAGTGTAACAAAAAAAAATGTGGTTCGTCTTGAACTACAGCACCAACAACCAAACTGTTTGTAATGAACCAAAAAGAATTCATAACAATAATAAATCCTTTTAAAGACAAGCTCTTTCGATTGGCAAAAAGATTATTGGTGAGTACAGAAGAAGCTGAAGATGCCACGCAAGAAGTTTTGGTGAAATTATGGACAAAGAGCGATCGATTGAATGATCTGAGAAGTGTGGAAGCGATGGCGATGACCATGACAAAGAATTATTGCTTGGATCAATTGAAATCAAAACGCGCTAGTAATCTAACACTTGTTCATAGTAATTATACCGATAGAGAAGCGAGTTTACAGCAGAAAGTAGAAGATAGAGACAGCATGAGTTGGGTTGAAAAAATAATTAATGAATTGCCAGAACAGCAAAAATTAATTATTCAAATGCGAGATATTGAGCAATATGAATTTGAAGAAATTGCCAAAATAATGGATATGAATGAAACGGCTATTCGCGTAGCACTTTCAAGAGCACGAAAAACGATACGAGAATTTATGACTAATACACATAATTATGGAATTGGATAGAATAGAAAAATTAATTAACAGCTACTTCGAAGGAGAAACAAATATTGCCGAAGAAAATGAACTTAAAGTTTATTTTTCTTCATCAGATGTTGCGCAGCATTTGGAACAATACAAATCCGTTTTCGGATATTTCTCTCAAGCACAATTGCAACAATTTAAAGCAACGATTCCACTAAAAGCTAAAATCCGTAGCAACGTAGCGTGGTTATCAATTGCAGCATCGGTTGTTGTATTGTTTGGAATAGCAACATTTATGTACACAAATACTACTGAAAAACCAAAACAGTTAAGCGATTTAGGAACCTACGACAATCCTGAAGAGGCATTAGCAGCAACACAAAAAGCGTTGACATTAGTATCTCAAAAAATAAATGTTGGTATTGGAGGTGTGAGTTATATTAACGAGTTTGAAGACTCAAAAAACAGAATTTTTAAAAAGAAAATCAATCAAAACAATTAGAAATAATGAAACCGAAGATTCACGAATACAAAAAAAACAATTTTAAAAGCATGAGTAAAAAGATAATTTTAATAATCGCTTTAACCTTTGTGTCAAACACTATTTTCGCGCAATCAGCTTTTGAAAAATACGAGAGGGACGAAAATGTCACTTCGTTTATCGCTGGAAAGAAAACTTTCGCGATGTTGGCCAAAACGAAATTCAATTCGGACGACGAAAAAATCCAAAAAGGCAAAGAAATCCTTAACCAAGTAGAAAGCGTTCAAGTGTATACTACTGAAAAACAGTCAGTAGCCTTGGATATGAAAACTACCGTAGCGGCTTATGCACAGTCGGCGGGTTTGGAAGACTTAATGGAAATCAAGAATTCAGGAAAACGCATCAGCATAATGGTAAGACAAGGTGCGAGCGAAAATATAGTGACACAGGTTTTAGTGCTCATCACCACTGACAAGGTGCAAGCATCGAAAAACAGTGAAACGGTAATTGTTCTAGTAACTGGAAATTTTAATATGGAAGACTTTTCGGAGATGATTAGCGAAAAAACCGTTACTGGCTACAAAAAAACGGATGACATAAAATTCACTGAAATAAAAAATGCACTTGAATTGAAAGTTTCCCCAAACCCTGCAACAGGCGTATTCTACATCGACACCGATAAAGATGTTGATGTAAAAATATACGACCTTTCGGGCCGAATGGTAAAACAGCAAACGTATACAAATGAGGGAATCCAAGTTTCGGATTTGGCTCCTGCAACTTATATCGTCGAAATCACATCGGGCGATATGAGACAAACCCAGAAAATCTTAATTAAATAATAACTCCAAAAAAATAATAACAGAAATCATGAAAAAATTAATTTTAATAATTGCTTTAGTTTTAGTGTCAAATACCTTTTTTGCACAGTCAGTCTTTGATAAATTTGACGCTGATGATAAAATCACAGCCATTAAAGTCAACAAAAAGATGTTTGAATTAATGGGAAAAGTGGAAACAAAAGATAAAGAATCGAAAGAATATATAAGCTTGGTAAAGAAGTTGGATAACTTAAGGGTTTTTGTAACTTCTGACAACAAGTTGTCCAGCGAAATGAAATCGACCGCAGACAAATACCTCAAAACAAATGCAATGGAAGAGTTAATGCGAATTAACGAGAAAGGTAAAAGTGTGAAAATCTATGTGAAATCAGGAGCTAAAGATACGCAGGTAAAAGAGTTGTTGATGTTTATCGAAGGTTCTGGAAAAGACGAAACCGTATTGATGTCGTTAACCGGAAACTTTGATTTGGATGAATTGTCTGCCTTAACAGACAAAATGAACTTACCTGGTGGCGATGAATTGATCAAAGCAGGAAAAGGCAAAAAATAACGTAACAATGGCATTTACAAATAGACTAACTTGTAATTGCCATTTTATTTTAAATCAGTTATGAAAGCTATCGTATATATCGTTTTGTGTTTGTTATTAGTGAACTGTTCCAAGGAAACAACTTTGCAAAAGTTTTTTGTGGAAAGTGCAGAGAAAAAAGATTTCATCGCTTTGGATGTTTCTTCTTCGATATTAAATTTAGATAAGACCCAATTGTCTGCCGAACAAGAAAAGGCATTGGCTTCCTTTGATAAAATGAACATCGTTGCCTTTAAGGCGACACCAAAAAATCAGGCTGAATACGAAGCAGAGAAAGCAAAATTAAAAACAATTCTGAAAGGGGAAGAATACCAAGAATTAATGAGTTTTGGTTCAGGTAAGGACGGTGCTTCTGTGAGTTATATAGGTACCGATGATAATATCAAGGAATTTATTTTCTATGCCAACAAAAAGGAAAACGGATTTGCCGTTGTTCGAGTTACTGGCGATAAAATGAATCCGACCAATGTCATGACCATGTTGTCGGTTCTGCAAAAATCTAAAATTGATTTAGATCAACTCAAACCATTGGAAGGTTTGATGAAATAATTATAAGATTGAGTTTAGTTTTAAAAAAAATGTCCCAAGCAATTGGGACATTTTTATTTTTCCTTGATAATGCTTACCTTTAAACTTCAAAAGCGCTACCTATGAAAATTTCCATTTCCATTTTAAGCTTTGCAATGTCCTTTTTAGTTATTGGATGTAATAAAAAGCAGTTCGATACTGAACAAACACCAGAAGGAGTTGCAGTAGAAACCTTAGTTCCGAATGCTGAGTATAAACCCGCATTTGCCGGACAAACACGAATTAAAGGTGTGAAAACCAAGACACCTTTTGCAAGCAAAGTTTTGACTGAATCATTGAAAAAGCCATGGGGAATCGCACCGCTTCCTGACGGACGTTTTTTAATTACACAAAAAAGCGGAACGCTCCGGCTTGCCGAAGCTTCGGGTGCTATCAGTGAAGACATCACAGGACTTCCCGAAGTAAATGACAGTGGTCAGGGCGGGCTTTTAGACATCACCATAGACCCTAATTTTACCCGAAACCGAATGGTTTACTGGACATTTTCAGAGAAATCAACACGAGGCAACTTAACCGCTGTGGCGAAAGGCCGTTTGGCAAATGATGAACGAGCCATCGAAAATGCCATAGTTATTTATCGGGCAACACCTGCTTATGAAGGAGTTCTTCATTATGGGTCTAGGATTCTTTTCGATAATACAGGGAATCTGGTCTTCAGTACAGGCGAACGTTCCGATATCGAAACCAGGCCTCAGGCACAATCCCTTACTTCCGCTTTAGGCAAGATCATACGCATAACGGTCGACGGAGCACCAGCAATTGGTAATCCATTCTCAAGCAATCCGAAGGCACGTCCCGAATTGTATTCTTATGGCCATCGCAATGTTCAGGGTTTGGCTTTGCATCCGCAAACGGGTGAATTATGGGAAAATGAATTTGGTCCGCGCGGTGGGGATGAGGTGAATCGCATCGTTGCTGGCAAAAATTATGGATGGCCGATTATTACGTACGGAATTGAATATGAAGGCAAAACTATTGGGGGAGGAAAAACCCAAATGGAGGGCATGGAACAACCCGTTTATTATTGGGATCCAGTAGTTTCGCCAAGCGGAATGACATTTTACAGCGGAGGCACTATCCCTGAATGGGAAAACAATTTGTTTATAGGCGGATTGAGTAGCCAACATATTGTACGATTGGTGATTGAAAACAATAAAGTAACTGGAGAAGAAAGGCTTCTTGCTAATGAAGGACAGCGTTTTAGAGATGTGTCCCAAGGAAAAGACGGTGCCTTATATGCAATAACCGATAGCGGAAGACTTTATCGCATAAACAAGAAATAAAAATTATGTCTTTTATTTTTTGAAATATTTGAAAGGAACAACGAGCATTCCGAAACATTCGCCTTGTTCTTTTCCCTGATGTTTGTGGTGCATTTTGTGTGCACGTCGCAACGCTTTTGCATAACGATTATTTGCATTTCTCAGCAGTTTAAACCGTTGATGAATAAAAATATCATGAACGGTAAAATAAGCAAGTCCGTAGGCAAAAATTCCCAATCCGATAGCTAGTCCTACTTCTAAAATATCAAATTTCCAAAGCAAGAAAAATCCAATACTTACAATCGCATAAAAAATAAAAAAAGTATCATTGCGTTCAAACCAAGATTCGTGATCTTTTTTATGATGATCGGCGTGTAAATGCCACAAAAAACCATGCATAATAAATTTATGACTAAACCAAGCCATAAATTCCATAAAGCAAAAAGTCAAAATAAATACTGCGATGTATAACCACATAATGTAAGTTTATAGGATGTTTAATTTGTAGTTAAAATAACACTTGGCAAATAGTCCGTATTTTTGATAGTTTGGAACCCTAATACGTTTATTCTTAATTTCAACTGAAGGTGTTTTCTTTAATTTGGAAAGTAATTTTTTGTAATAAATATAAGCTGTGTACACTCCGAATTTGGCTTCAATAGGTAAATTTAAAATGCCTATATATCCCTCTCTAAAATCGGCTTCTATTTCTTTTATGATTTGATTTTTCGAATTTTCATTTAAATTTGATAAATCGGTGTTTGGAAAATAAGTCCGATTCAAATCTTCAAAATCAGTTTTTAAATCTCTAAGAAAATTCACTTTTTGGAAGGCAGAACCTAATCGCATAGCCGAATGTTCCAATTCTGAATATTTAGCATCATTACCATTTACAAATACTTTCAAACACATTAAACCTACAACATCCGCCGAGCCATAAATATAGTCATTATATTCTGCTGTAGTATTGTATTTATTTTTGAACAAATCCAATTTCATACTTTTCATAAAAGTAGCAATCAAAGTTGAAGGTATTTGGTATTTATGAACGGTATGTTGAAAGGAATTCAATATCGGATTTAAACTAATTTTATTTTGTATTGCGTTCTCTAAATCCTTTTCAAAAAGCTCGAATAATTCGACTTTATTATAGTCATGAAATGTATCTACAATTTCATCTGCAAACCGTACAAATCCATAAATGTTATAAATATCTTGGCGGATAGTTGGTCCCAACAATTTTACTGCAGTTGAAAAAGAGGTACTATATGATTTAGTTACATTTTTACTGCATTCAAACGATACATTGTCAAAAATTGATTTCATACTATTTTTTATTAATGGTGTTTTTTTATTAAATCAGCAACGAGTTTTCCGGAAATTAATGCTGGCGGAACACCAGGGCCAGGAACAGTTAACTGACCTGTAAAATATAAATTGGACACTTTTTTACTTTTTAATTTGGGTCTTAGAAATGCGGTTTGTAATAGTGTATTTGCCATTCCGTAGGCATTTCCTTTATAAGAGTTGTAATCATTTATGAAATCATTTACGCAAAAGGACTCTATAAAGATAATATTTTCTTTTAACTTTTGTTGTGTTAGATGTTCTAAGCGTATCATTATTTTTTCAAAATAAACTTTTCTCAAATTGTCATTATCGTCTAATCCTGGAGCTAACGGAATTAAAAAAATAGCTGCTTCTTTTCCATTTGGTGCCGAATTTTCATCTGTTTTAGATGGAAAGCTGGCGTAAAAAAGTGGATTTTCTGGCCATTTCGGATGGTCATAAATGTCTTGTGCATGAGTATCAAAATCGACATCAAAAAACAAAGAATGATGTTCTACGTTTTCAATTTTTTTATCAAATCCTACATAAAATAGGAGTGACGACGGCGCGAAAATTCTACTGTTCCAGTACTTTTCAGAATACACACGATATGTTGCGTCGAGTAAGGTTTCGGTATGATGATAATCGGCGCCCGATAAAATGATATCGGCTTTTACTTTGTTACCATTTATAATTAATGCTGTAGCTTTTCCTTCAATCACTTCAATTTTTTCAATATTTGAATTCGTATGAATAACAACTCCGAGTTCTTTAGCTAAAGATTCCATTGCTAAAATTACAGCATACATTCCGTTTTTTGGATGCCAAGTGCCAAGTCCGAAATCTGCAAAATTCATAAAACTATAAAATGAAGGTGTGTCAGATGGTTTTGCGCCAAGAAATAAGACTGGAAATTCTAATATTTGTATTAATTTTTTATTCTTAAACCGTCTTCTAATATCTCGTGAAATGTTACCAAAAAACTGATTGACTTTCATTGCCGTTTGAAATGTCACCAATTCTAATGGAGAAACCCCTGGTCGGTAAACTAAATCTTTTATGGCGATATCATAATTACTTTGTGCCACTTTTATAAAGGAAGCTAATTTTTTACCACTTCCTTTTTCAATAGCTTCAAAGGTTGTTATTATTTCGGGAAGATTATCTGCAATAGTAACCAATTCGTCTACACCAAAATACACTTTGTACGCTGGTGATAGTTTTATCAGTTGGTAATAATCAGATGGTTTTTTATTGAAATCGGCAAAAAAGCGTTCGAAAACGTCGGGCATCCAATACCATGTTGGACCAATATCAAAAGTGAAACCTTCTTTTTTAAGTTGTCTTGCTCGCCCTCCAATAGTTGCATTTTTTTCATAAATGGCAACGCTGTGTCCTTGCTTAGCGAGATAGCAACTAGCAGCTAAAGCCGAAAATCCAGATCCAATAATTTTTATATCTTTTATCATGTTGTTTAACAAAAGTAATTAAAAGTTAAACAATAAAATTAACTTTATTAAAACTTTATAATTTTTCTATAAAATTTTGAATTGAATGTAAAATTTTAATGTTTTTATTATAGTTTTTTTGTGCTACAAATTCGGTCATTCTTCCAATTAGCCAAAATTCAGAGTTGTCATCTATGATTTCTTTAGTTATTTCTTTAACGTAATTATTTATTTCATTTTTAGTTGGTTCTACTGTAGTATAACAGACATAAATAATGTCGTTAAAGTATTTTTTTAAATCTTTCAAATTGGAAATAGGAACACTTTCGCCGAGGTAAATTGATTTATAACCATTTAAAAGAATTTCATAATTTAAATACATCAATCCCAATTCATGAATTTCATTTTGAGGTAAGTAAAGTGCAAACAATTTATTTTCTTTTGTAGGAGCTATTCCTTGAAGTTTTTCAGTATTTATTAATAGTTTTTGTTTGATTAGGTAACTAATAAAATGTTCGTGAGCTGGAGTTATAGTGTTTGTTTGCCATAAAAATCCTATTT
>JAYVFV010000015.1:0-6438 GCA_043772885.1 Flavobacteriales bacterium | reverse complement strand
CTGAATGGCCAAGTGAATATTTATACAAATTTATTGAAAGTAATTCGATAATGGAAGTTGTTTTAAAAATTTCTTCGGAAGTATTACAATGGCTAATTTAGCCCCGATAGAAACAAACCGCCGCAGCGGTGCGGATAGTGGGCCAGCGTGTCATGTGAAGGCTAAAATAACTGCTTCAAAAACCCGAGGCGCAGCCGAACTGTATGAACTTAGTGAATAAAATCTAAAATCTAAAATCAATACCGTATATTTGCTTTTATTTTTAAATTACGAATGGACAAGAAGACGGAAGAATTTTATATAAGGTTAAAAGAAGAATTAGCAAATACTTCTGAATGGCCAAGTGAATATTTATACAAATTTATTGTTCCAACAAATACTAAAAAGATTGAAGAAGTGGAAAACACTTTTGACAATATGGGAGCAGTAATTAAAACTCACAAATCTAAAGCCGGAAAATACACGAGCATTTCAGTCAATGTAATGATGGAAAATCCAGAATTGGTGGTTAAAAAATACATTGAAGTTTCTAATATAGAAGGCATAATCTCATTATAATGGTACCAAAATACATCAAAGAAAATGCAAATGACACGGTTCAGTATCTTGAATACAATGCCGAGCGAACCCATTTGATTATTCCAGAATACGGTCGGCATTTGCAAAAATTAATCAATCAGGCAACCGTTATCGAAAGCAAGGAAGAGCGCAACAAAGCGGCAAAATATATCATTCAGGTGATGGGAAGTTTGAATCCGCACTTGCGGGACGTGCCCGATTTTCAGCATAAATTGTGGGATCAGATTTTTATTATGTCCGATTTTAAATTGGATGTCGATTCTCCTTATCCAATTCCGACTCGTGAAGTAATCAATCTGAAACCCGATACATTGGATTATCCTCAAAAAAATCCAAAATACCGATTTTATGGCAACAACATTAAGTACATGATTGATGTTGCGAACAGTTGGGAAGATGGCGAAATGAAAAATGCTTTGGTAAAAGTAATCGCCAACCACATGAAAAAATCCTATTTGAGTTGGAACAAAGATACGGTTACCGATGTGGTAATATTTGAGCATCTTTACGAATTATCAAGTGGAAAACTAAATTTATTGCAAAGCACAGAAGAATTATTGAACACCAATGATTTGATGCGTACCAATAAAAAAGTATCCAACAAAAACTTACCACAAGGGATGAAACCAAAAATCGTTTCTAAAGCAGGTAAGAAACCTTTTGTAAAAAATAATAATAACAATAACAATCCAAAATAGTTGTTTGTTTAGAGGGTAACCGACAACCGACAACTGATAACCGACAACCGACAACAATGGGAACTTTTAAAATTGAAGGTGGCATCCAACTTAAAGGCGATGTAATTCCACAAGGTGCAAAAAACGAAGCACTACAAATATTATGTGCGGTCCTTTTAACTCCAAATAAAGTAACAATTAACAATATTCCAGATATTATTGATGTCAATAAATTAATCACATTGCTTGGTAATTTAGGTGTAAAAATTCAAAAAAACGGACCAGGTTCTGTCACCTTTCAATCGGATGATGTGAACGTAGGTTACCTTGAAACCGAAGATTTCAAAAAAGAAGGCGGTTCTCTTCGTGGTTCTATTATGATTGTTGGTCCGCTATTAGCACGTTTTGGCAAAGGATACATCCCGAAACCAGGTGGTGATAAAATCGGTCGACGACGTTTGGATACGCATTTTGAAGGATTTATAAATCTCGGTGCGAAATTCAGATACGAAAGAGAAGACCATTTTTATGGTGTTGAAAATAAGGGCAGATTAAAAGGAGCTTTTATGTTATTGGATGAAGCATCTGTAACGGGAACAGCCAATATTGTTATGGCAGCGGTTTTAGCCGAAGGAAAAACTACTATTTACAATGCTGCCTGCGAACCGTATTTGCAACAATTGTGTAAGATGTTAAACTCGATGGGAGCCAAAATCACTGGAGTTGGCTCTAATTTATTAGTTATTGAAGGTGTAGAAAGTTTAAGTGGTTGCGAGCATCGCATTCTTCCAGATATGATTGAGATTGGAAGTTGGATCGGACTTGCCGCGATGACTAAAAGTGAAATTACGATTAAAAATGTAAGTTGGGATAATTTGGGTGTGATTCCGAATGTATTTCGAAAACTCGGAATTACCTTGGAAAGGCGTGGCGATGATATTTACATTCCAGCTCATACCAAAGGTTACGAAGTAAAAACCGATATTGACGGTTCGATTTTGACCATTGCTGATGCACCATGGCCAGGATTTACTCCCGATTTATTGAGTATTATTTTGGTTGTGGCTACACAAGCGAATGGTGATGTGTTAATTCACCAAAAGATGTTTGAAAGTCGCCTTTTCTTTGTCGATAAATTAATTGATATGGGAGCTAAAATCATGTTGTGCGATCCGCACAGAGCGGTGGTTATGGGACATAATTTTAAATCGCAATTGAAAGCAACTATTATGAGTTCGCCAGATATTCGTGCTGGAATTTCGTTATTGATTGCAGCACTTTCTGCCAAAGGAACCTCAACTATCCAAAACATTGAGCAAATTGATAGAGGTTATGAGAGAATCGATGAACGATTGAGAGCTTTGGGTGCTAATATTGTGAGAGTTTAATTAAATATTAAATTATGAAAAAAATAGTTATTTTATTAGCGGTTGTTTGTTTTTCAATTTCCTTTTACGGACAAGAAACGCCTTCAGAAATAAAATCAAAAGTTGTTTTCGGAGTAAAAGCGGGTGTCAATTTAATCAATACAAAAACCAGTCAAGGCGATTCGAGTAATGGTATTGGATTCCAAGTTGGAGGGACTTTGAATGTGCCGATGTCGGCAAAATTTTCGTTTCAACCCGAATTATTGTTGCAGGTTGTGAATTCTAAATACGAATATTTTAACGTTTTTTCTAATGGAACTACGTTAGAAGAAGTGAAAAACAAGAATACTTTTTTACAGTTGCCATTACACTTTAAATACAACATTTCAAAAAAGTTTGATATTGAATTGGGTCCAAGTATTGGTTATTTGGTAGGCTATAAAAAGACGGTCACAAGCACCTATGATCTTGACGGAGTGGTAACAACTTACGAGAGAAGTTCCACCGAAACAAGCGGAAATAAAATTATTTTTAGTGCCAACTTAGGAACCAATTATAACATTACAGATACCATTTATACAGGATTACGATACACACTTTTTATAAGTGAATACCAAACCGCAGATGATACTTTGAATAACAGTTTGTTCAGTTTGTCGTTGGGTTATAATTTTAAATAATCATAGTCTAGCATTCAAAAAAAATCCAAATCCTATTGTTTTGACTATGGGATTTGGATTTTTTAATTCATGTTTATGGAAACATACATCATCATTTTACTTTGTATCGCAGCGTTCTTCGCCGGATTTGTCGATGCTATTGTTGGCGGTGGCGGATTAATTCAAACGCCAATTGCGATGATATTGCTTCCCAATTACGCGGTTGCTACATTGATAGGATCGTTGAAAATTCCGGCGTTTAGCGGAACCAGTTTTGCGGCTTTTCAGTATTTGAAAGAAGTGAAGATGAACTGGAAATTACTTTCCATAATGGCAGTAATTGCTTTTTGTGCCGCTTTCTTAGGATCCAATTTATTGGTAGTTGTCAGCAATTTTTTTATGAAACCTTTGCTGCTAATAGTATTAGTATTGCTCGCTATTTATACATTTACTAAAAAAGATTTCGGGCAACATAAAATCAAAAACCTATCTCATAATAAGCAACTTTTATATGCTGTTTTAATAAGCATTTGCATCGGATTTTACGACGGATTTATCGGTCCCGGAACAGGAAGTTTCTTAGTTTTCGGATTCGTAATCATTTTAGGATTTGATTTCCTTCACGCTTCCGCGAATGCTAAAATGGTCAACTTGGCGACCAACTTCGGATCGATTTGTTTGTTTGTTTGTTTTAAAAGGAAAAATTATTTGGGCAATCGCCATTCCGATGGCAATTTGTAATGCTATCGGTGGTTGGTTAGGAGCGAAGCTGGCGATAAAAAAAGGAAACGAATTTATCAGGGTTTTCTTTTTGGTTGTCGTAATCGGAACTTTGATTCGGTTTGGATATGATGTGTTTTTTAAATAGCCACAGTTTTATTTTTTACCACATAGAATCATAGAAAATAAATTTCGCCATAGTTCTATTGTAATCTACAATAAAGCTAAGCTTCTTTTAAAGTTTTCAAAAACCTATGTTTCTATGTGTTTAAATAAAATTCCAATATTAAATTTTACTCAATAATATTCAAAAATTTCAATCCAAAAACCACAGCATCACTTTGATAACCACCTTGATACGAACGAACATAATCCACTCGTAAGAATTTCAATTTTCCAAAACCTAAATTATCCAAACCAATAGTAAATTCCTGATACGGTTTTCTACCGGGAACTGCCAAATTGTGAAATCCTAAAACCAATTGTGATTGTAATTTATTGAGTAACGGAATTTTATTGGTAAAATACCCTTTGTCATTGTGTTCGATATGCGTTTCAAAGTAGCTGTCGTTGGTGCCTGCCGAATAATACGGTAAATTATTAAACACATTAGTGTAGTTTCCACCGCCAGAAACATGCGTTTGGTTGCCGTTAAAATGTTTGTAATCAACAAAGGAAATGTTGTCGGCATTAAAGAATTTACCTCCTTTAAAATTCATTTCCATTTGTCCTTTATTTCCCAGTGTAGCATCATACGTAACTCGAGCAGAAAGCAAATCGTACTCGTATTTTTTATCATTGGAAGCAAATGCTTTTTCATAACCTAAATACACCGTTGGATAATCGTCGTTTGGAATATTGAATTTCCCGTCAGGACGTGTCCAATACTGTTGGCCGAAATTGATTTTTGCCAGTAAACCCATTTTTGCTAAATTGTGTTTTTCAAAAGCGGGAGTCACAAAATCAAAAGGTAGCAATGGATTGTTTGATGTGTAAACATCGTCTGTTTTTATAGCACTTTGTCCGGCATGATTAAACAATGGTTTTCTTTCTGAATACTCTGCATTGATGTTGAGGTTAAATCCGTTTATGATTTCCCGACCAAAATTTACACTGGCAAAATTCTTTTCATACAGTTTCATAAAATTGTTTTTAAAAAACAAAGTGCTTATCGAATTTATATTGTCTGAAATCGGATTACTAGGATTAAATTGGTTGATAGTGCTTCCTCCAAAAACACTGAGTGTGCTGTTATTTTGATTGTTGAATTTTCGACTGTAATATGCATTGGCTCGTAGTTTATTTTCTGAAAAGCCATAATCAAAACGTGTCCCAATAGAAGTGTACGTTCTCTTATCTTCATCTCTATACAAATAGGAAAAACCAATTTGAGTTTTCCAACCTTGGACAGTATTAAAAGCCGTATTTCGTAATGGACCATCGTATCGCAACGTATATTTTTTGAAAGAATTCGTATAAGAATATCCTAAAATTACATCTGAAATGCCGAATTTATTTTTCTTTACATCGATAGAATCCATGTATTTCTGAGATTTCTTTTTCGTTTGTAGTTCGTCTTTTTTAGAATAATCGGTGTTTTCTTCTTCTGTTAATGGAACAGGTCTGATGGCATTCCAAAAACTATCGTCTTTTTTGTTGGCGTTTTCTTCGAATTTCAACACTTCATTTGAAAACGTTTTCTTGTCAAATTTCTCTGGAAATTCAAAATTGGAAAACACATAATAAAATCGTCCGTTCATTTTTAAAGTAAGAATACTCGCTTCAAAATCGATGGTTTGGTTGTTTTTTATCCAAATTTTATTGTTGTTATTGTAACTGTAATTTTGTTTTAATGTCAATGTATTTAATGCTGGCGTTTGCATTTGGTTTCCTTTTATAGATAAATCGACGGCGTAAATTGCCCAAGAATCATCAACAATATATATAAATCCTTCCATCACTGGTTCGCTTAAACGCTTCGGAGTGACTTTAATTTTGTTTATTATTTGATTGTTTTCATCGGCAAAAGAACCTTCAAATTTGTATTTGTAATAGTTGAAAGAGCCTTGAGCAATGGGAGAAATCACATTAACATTAAATTCAATATAGTTTTCGTAAAAATCAAAATTCGCAGAGGCGGCGTTGTTAAAACTAAATCCGCTATCGTTGCCGCTCACTTTAGAAGCCACGATAACTTCTTTCATTTTATCAGGTTTTTGAAAACTTATTCTAGAAACGGTTTCCGATAAGTATAAAATACCACTTCGCGTAGAATCGATGACATCATCAAACATATCAATTTTTTGTCCGAGTATTTTTTTAGGTAAATCTTTGACTCTAAAAATTCCTCTCGAATAAAAATCGGCAGTATATTTTGCCGTTTTTTTGGAGTTCTCTTTTCGATTAGCAATTGCTTTTCTAATAATATCGTTGGCG
>JAYVFV010000014.1:0-6445 GCA_043772885.1 Flavobacteriales bacterium | reverse complement strand
AAAGGAGATGCAGGAATTACAAGAACGTTTTTTAAAATAATAAACTTTAAATTCCAAACAGATGTAGGTATGGCAGTGGGAGAACAAAGTGTTCATTTTCTTGATTTTGTTCTTGGAGGATATGGCTATAATACCATAAACAATTTTAAACATTTTTATGGATATGATTTTATAAGTATTGCTTCCGACAGCTTTATTAAATCAATTGCAACTGTTGATGTAGAGTTTTATAAAAAACACCATGTTAATTTCTCTGCAAATTATGCCAATGTAGAAAACAAATTATTTAGTACCGGAAATTGGTTATCAACACCAAAATACTCTGGCTATGCTTTTGGTTACGGTTTTGAAACCATTTTAGGGCCAATAGAATTAAAATATTCGTGGTCTCCTGAATTACCTAAAGGATATGTATGGTTTAGTTTAGGATTTTGGTTTTAACAATATTCGTTTTTTTTTCTGATATTTGTAGTAATGAATAACTGGAATGATTTATTAGAATTTTTAAAATTCCTCATTAAGAGAAATCCTGAATGACTGCTAGTCTTTTTGAGTAATATCGAAAGTCAAAGGAATACTGTTTGGCTTTTTAACTTTAATTTTTAAACAAAAAGAAAATGCCACTATATCATAAACTTGGAAATTTTCCGCAAAAGCGACACACACAGTTCGAAAAACCAAACGGTGGTTTGTACTATGAACAGCTTTTCGGAACCGAAGGATTTCACGGACACTCTTCCTTATTATATCACATTCACCGACCAACCCAGATCAAAGAAATAATAAAAGCGTATTCGGTAGAACCGAAAATCGCTATTGGCAAAAATATAAAATCACTCCTTTTAAAAGGATTCGAATTACGACCAGCAGGCGATTTTCTGGAAAGCCGAAAAGCTATGTTGGTCAATAAAGATTGCACTATCGGATTAGCAGCACCACAAAAATCACTAACCGACTATTTCTATAAAAATGCCGATGCCGACGAACTAATTTTCATCCACAAAGGGAAAGGAAAATTAAGAACCATGATGGGGAACATCGATTTCGAATATGGGGATTATCTTATTATTCCCCGCGGAATGATATACCAAATTCAATTTGAAACATCAGAAAATCGATTGTTCTATGTTGAAAGTTTCGCACCATTTTACACACCAAAACGATACAAAAACGAATCAGGTCAACACTTAGAACATTCCCCATTTTGCGAAAGGGATTTCAAACTTCCATCAAAAATAGAAACTCATGATGAAAAAGGCGATTTCCTTATTAAAATAAAAAAAGAAGGAATGATGCACGAAGTGGTTTACGCCACGCACCCTTTTGACGTTGTGGGCTGGGACGGTTATAATTTTCCTTACGGATTCTCCATTCACAATTTTGAACCTATTACAGGAAGAGTACATCAACCGCCACCTGTGCATCAAACGTTCGAAACCGCCACGTTTGTCGTTTGTTCATTCTGTCCGCGTTTGTACGATTACCATCCAAAAGCAATTCCAGCACCTTACAACCACAGTAATATCGATTCCGATGAGGTGTTGTATTATGTAGATGGCGATTTTATGAGCCGAAATAATATTGAACAAGGACATATTACATTGCATCCAAAAGGCATTCCGCACGGACCAGCACCAGGAGCAATGGAACGTAGCATTGGTCACACCGAAACACAAGAATTGGCAGTTATGGTCGATACTTTTAAACCTTTGATGGTTACCGAAGAAGCCATGGCGCTTGATGATGGTAAATATTATCAATCCTGGTTAGAATAATTATTAGAAGCTAATCCCGCTATTCACTGCAATCTTTTCTTTTCTAAAGAAAAAAAGAAAAGGATTTCCGCTACTATCGGGGCTAAAACACAACTCACGAACAGAACATTCGTGGCAAAAATTTAAAACAATGAGTAAAGAAGTAAAATCCGTTGAATACGGACTCGAAAAAATATTTGAAGGAGCACAGGATTTCCTTCCACTTTTAGGAACCGATTACGTAGAATTCTATGTCGGCAATGCCAAACAATCAGCCCATTATTACAAAACCGCTTTTGGTTATCAATCGTTGGCATATGCTGGATTGGAAACTGGAGTGAAAGACAGAGCGTCGTATGTTTTAAAACAAGATAAAATTCGTTTGGTTTTAACAACACCATTAAACGCCGATTCGCCAATTAATGAACACTTAAGAAAACATGGAGATGGCGTAAAAGTCGTAGCACTTTGGGTAGAAGATGCGCGTTCAGCTTATGAAGAAACGATGAAACGTGGTGCGAGATCATTTATGGAACCCACCGTTGAAGAAGACGAATTTGGCGAAGTAGTGCGCTCCGGAATCTATACCTACGGAGAAACCGTTCACGTTTTCGTAGAACGCAAAAACTATAAAGGCATATTTTTACCAGGTTACCAAGAATGGAAATCCGATTACAATCCAGCACCTGTTGGATTAAAATACATCGATCACATGGTAGGAAATGTGGGCTGGAACGAAATGAACACTTGGGTGAAATTTTATGAAGATGTGATGGGATTCGTTAACTTCCTGTCTTTTGACGACAAGCAAATCCACACCGAATATTCGGCATTAATGAGTAAAGTAATGTCCAATGGCAACGGAAGAATTAAATTCCCAATTAACGAACCAGCCGAAGGTAAAAAGCGGTCACAAATTGAAGAATATTTAGATTTTTATGGTGGCCCAGGAGTACAACACATTGCCATTGCTACCGATGATATTATCAAAACAGTTTCACAATTAAGAGCAAGAGGAATAGAATTTTTATCAGCTCCACCACACGCGTATTACCAAGCAATACCAGAACGATTAGGGGTTCACATGGATATGATGAAAGAAGACATTGCCGAAATTGAAAAGTTAGCCATTATGGTCGATGCAGACGAAGATGGGTACTTATTACAAATATTTACCAAACCTGTCGAAGACCGACCAACACTTTTCTTTGAAATCATTCAACGAATGGGGGCAAAAGGATTTGGTGCCGGAAATTTTAAAGCATTGTTCGAATCCATCGAAAGAGAGCAGGCATTGAGAGGAACATTATAAAAACGCAAATTAATTAAACAATCAGCAACATACATCGATGTAGTAACATCAATTTTAATAAAAAAGTGTTAAAATTGAAAATTCGCTAAGAATAATATAAAACTATGTATATATTTGCACCATCAAAACGAGAAGGAGTGGTTTCCTTCGAATTTTATATAAGTTTTTCATAATTTATATTTTTTGGTTGGTTAATAGCATAAAAACTCAGTCATTTTATTGATTGGGTTTTTTTGTTTTGGTACATTTGGAACAAATATTGCAATGTGGGCATCCGAATCAATAAAAACATAAAAATGAAAAAAGGAATTATTTTAGTATTGTTTTTTTTAACGGTTAGTTTTGACACACAAAGAGCTCCTGCCTTTGATGTAGGAGAATGGTTTAAATTCAGAATTCATTATGGCTTTATAACCGCTGGATATGCAACATTAGAAGTTAAAGAATCCGTTAAAAACAATAAAAAAGTGTTTCATGCAATTGGTAAAGGATATACTGTCGGAATGTCAAAACTCTTTTTTAAAGTCGAAGACAATTACGAAAGTTATTTCGACAAAGTAACAGGAAAACCCTATCAATTCGTTAGAAAAATAAACGAAGGTGGCTACACTAAAAATCAAGAAGGTTTTTTTAATCAAGATAAAAATACTATCTTAGTAAAGGATTATAAAAACAAAAACGAAAGCACTTTTGCAACTCCAGAAAACGTTCAAGACATTATTTCTACTTTTTATTATTTAAGAAATCACCCTAATATCGATAAACTTAAAGTAGGAGAATCAATCGCAATTGATATGTTTTTTGATGGTGAAACCACGAAATTTAAATTGAAATATTTAGGAAATGAAGATATCGACACAAAATTCGGTACAATTGCAACCATGATTTTTCGCCCATTAGTGCAATCAGGAAGGGTTTTTAAAGAAGAAGAAAGTTTAACAGTTTGGATTTCAGATGATGAAAACAAACTACCCATAAGAATAAAAGCCGATTTAGCAGTAGGTTCTATAAAAGCCGATTTAGAATCATTTAAAGGATTAAATAATTCTTTTAAAATTAAAGTAAAATAATGACTTCAGAAACACAACAAATACTTTCAGAATTAGAAAATAAATTTGAAAAAATAAATCAAAAAACCGAAACGCATTTAGAAGGATTACTTTGGTCGAAACCAATAACATATTGGGATTATATTCAAACAGATGCGCTTCTAAATCTTCAAACTCAAAGAACCATTTTGCCCGACGAAATGGTTTTTATTATGTACCATCAAGTCAATGAACTTTTGTTTAAAATGATTTTATGGGAAATGAATCAACTTTGTCATACCGATAAACTAGAAACAGAATTTTTCACCACTAAATTGGATAGAATTAGTCGGTACTTCGATATGCTTACTACCTCATTCGACATTATGGGAGACGGAATGGATGTAGATCAATACATGAAATTCCGAAATACATTAACTCCGGCAAGCGGATTTCAAAGTGAGCAATACCGCTTAATTGAATTTTCATCTACCGATTTAATAAACCTTATCGATTACCGTTTTAGAGCAACAATAAACAGAGAAACGCCCTACGAACACGCATTAGAACATTTGTACTGGCAAGCCGCTGGTAAAGATCATAAAACAGGAGAAAAATCGTTTTTAATCTTAGAATTCGAACGGAAATACAAAGCCAAATTTCTTCGTCATATGGAAGAATATAACACGATTAACGTTTGGCAAAAATTCAAACAACTTCCCGAAAACGATCAAAAAAACCCAACATTAATTCAAGCCATGCGTCATTACGACCATACTGTTAATATAACTTGGGTTATGGGACATTTAAATGCGGCTAAAAAATATATTGAAGGAAGTGGCGTTGGCGATGGCGAAGCAACAGGCGGAAGCGATTGGAAAAAATACATGCATCCAAAATACCAACGAAGAATCTTTTTCCCAGAATTGTGGAGTGAGGAAGAATTGAAAAATTGGGGTCAAAATTGTTAATTTGAAATAATCTAAGTTAATCATTTGAAGAAATTAGCTACAATTACATTGCTCTTACTGACGCTTTATTCCTGTAAAAAAAAGGAAGAAGAAATATGGATTGAAGACACTGAACCTTCAAAACCAATTGTTGATTTTGGCTTTAAATACGATGAATTCAATGTCCATTTTGATACTATTGGAAGACAAGATACCTTCGAAAAAATCCTTAAAAAACAAAATCTTAATGGTAAAAAAGTCCACGAAATCATTAAAAAAGTTAAAGATTCCTTCCCTACAAGTGTTCGCTACAAAAGACCTTATGTGTGTCTGAGATCAAAAGACAAATACAACAAACTACACTATTTAATATACCAACCTGATCGATTAAACTACTATTTAATTGATTTAACCGATTCCATAATCGGATTTAAAAAAGCGCGACCACTGACTTTTAGAACCAAAACTGTTGCTGGTGAACTTACAGGTTCTTTAACACAAACCTTACGTGGCATGAAAATCGAACCAACTTTATCAGGGCGTTTAACCAAAATTTACGCTTGGTCTATCGATTTTTTCAAATCCAAAAAAGGAGATAAATTCGCTATTAGTTTCGTAGAAAGATATATTAACGACACCATTTACGACGGTGTTGACAGTATAAGAGCCACCTATTTTGAATACAAAGGAAAAAAAATCTATGCATTTCCATTCAAACAAAACTCCAGTAACACCAAAGTAGATTATTACGACGACGAAGGAAAAGCACTAAAAAACTTCTTCTTAAAAGCACCTTTAAAGTTCGTAAACATCACTTCAAAATTCTCACGAAATCGCTTTCATCCTGTGCAATTGCGATGGAAAGCACACAACGGAACCGATTATGCCGCACCCACCGGAACACCAATTATGTCCACTGCAGCCGGCGTTATCGAACAAGCCGGTTACACTGCCGGAAACGGAAATTTTGTCAAAGTAAAACACGACCGCACTTATGCTACGCAATACCTTCACATGTCACGAATTTTAGTCAAAAGAGGGCAACGCGTTACGCAAGGTCAGGTCATCGGCAAAGTGGGAAGTACCGGTTTGGCAACGGGTCCGCATGTTTGTTATCGCTTCTGGAAAAATAACGTGCAAGTAGATGCACTTAGACTTAAATTACCAAATTCCGAACCTATGGATAACAAAAACCAACCAAGATTTATCAAATACATGAAGCCGCTTAAAAGAGAATTGGATAGTGTAACCAATTTGAAGTTTAAAAGATAATTTGTTTTTTGGAAGCTATCTCCAGCTGTACATTTCAAGTTTGCTCGTAAAAATGTTTTTTCTAAACTATAAAAAGAGCTCCTGCTGTCGCTTTTTTATAGTAAGAAAAAATTCTTTTTTACTTCACAA
>JAYVFV010000013.1:0-6445 GCA_043772885.1 Flavobacteriales bacterium | reverse complement strand
ACGATTTGGATATTATCACTTTAAATGTATTGGAAAGTTTCTTATTGGATTTCCCAGGTTGCTTGTTAGTGGTTTCGCACGACAGGTATTTTATGGACAAAATTGTGGACGATTTGTTTGTGTTTAGAGGCAACGGAATTGTAGAGAATTTTCCTGGAAATTATTCTGATTTTAGAGCGTATGAAGATAGTGCAGAGCCAACATCCAAAGACGATTCGAAAGAAAAAATCAATTGGAAAACCAAAACGATTTCAGCTGGATTGTCGTTTAACGAACAGAAGGAATTCAACAAAATTGAAAAAGAAATAAAGGATTTAGAAGCAACCAAAAAGCAAATTGAGCATCTGTTTAGTGAAGGAAAAGTCAAGGACTCTGAGATTGAAGCCAAAGCCATCGAAATGCAAAAAGTGATTCAGGCAATGGAATTAAAGGAAGAGCGTTGGTTTGAGCTTTCGTCAAAAATGGAATAGATTATTTCACAGAGATTCACGGAGAAAAGGAGGTTCACAGAGAAAAAATAAAAAAACTCTGTGTATCTCTGTGCCATGACTCTCTGTCCTCTGTGCAACAGCTAAGAAATGATACACCTAATAAAATCCTACCTCAACTTCCTATGGAACTCCAAGAACGAACACGGAGTACATTCGCCTTTTGTATTTGATTTGGTGACGAAATGTTTTTATGACAAAAAAGAATACTCAGAATATTCGATTTTAAAAGACTACAGAAAATCATTACTACAAAACAAAAATAGCATTGAAGTTACTGATTTTGGTGCCGGTTCACGAGTGTTTAAAAGCAGTACGAGAGCGATAAATCAAATTGCTAAAACATCTGGAATTTCATCCAAAAGAGCAGCACTATTGTTTAGATTGGTAAACTATTTTCAACCAACAACTATTTTAGAAATTGGAACTTCTTTGGGATTGGCGACTTCGGCTCTTTCCTTAGGAAATAAAAATGCCGAAATTACCACTATAGAAGGTTGTAAAAACACATTGAATCAATGTCAATTGCAATTACAAAAATTCAATATCAATAATGTAACATGCATAAATAGTGAATTTGAAAGCTATTTCAAAAATTATCAATTATCAATTATCAATCATCAATTAATCTACTTCGACGGCAATCATTCCAAAGAAGCTACATTAACGTATTTTGAACTTTTACTTCCCACAGTTACCAACGAAACAGTTTGGATATTTGATGATATTCATTGGTCACCAGACATGAATGCAGCTTGGGAAATTATAAGAAACCATCCAAAAGTTACCGTTACAATTGATACTTTTCAATGGGGAATGGTTTTCTTTAGAAGCGAACAAGAGAAAGAACATTTTACAATTCGGGTTTAGTTGTCTGTAACAAAATTCATTTTAATTCTACTTATACCACAATTACATTTTCATTTTGTATTTTTATAATCCAAAATTGTAATTCCTAATTTATATTTTTCAATGTCAAATCCATTAATTAAAATAACCAACCTTAAACGTGATTTCGAATTGGGAAGCGAGATTATCTATGTCTTAAAAGGCATCGATTTAGTAATTAACAAAGGTGAATATGTCGCTTTAATGGGTCCGTCAGGTTCAGGTAAATCAACATTAATGAACCTTTTAGGATGTTTAGACACGCCAACTTCTGGAACTTATATATTAAACGGAAAAGACGTCAGTCAAATGCACGATGACGATTTGGCCGAAATTCGCAACAAAGAAATAGGTTTCGTTTTTCAAACGTTCAACCTACTTCCCAGAACAACAGCTTTAGACAATGTTGGCTTACCCATGGTGTATGCTGGCTATCCAAAATCGGAACGCAATAAAAGAGCCACAGAGGTTTTAACACAAGTCAATCTTGCCGATAGAATGGACCACCAACCCAATCAACTTTCGGGCGGACAACGTCAAAGAGTAGCGATTGCAAGAGCTTTGGTGAACAAACCCTCGATCATTCTTGCCGATGAACCGACGGGGAATCTCGACAGCAAAACGTCGGTGGAAATCATGAATCTTTTCAATGATATTCATAAAAACGGAAATACCGTAATTGTGGTTACCCACGAAGAAGATATCGCAAAATATGCCCATCGTGTCATCCGTTTACGCGACGGAATGATAGAAACGGATACTGTAAATCCCAATCCTCTTTAATCGTCAGAAGCAAAAGGCTTGGGCTTGTCATTGCGAGGAACGAAGCAATCCCATATCGATTTGAAGCGAATGGCTTGGGTGTTTTTGCCATCCATTTTCCTGCTTTTGCTATTATCTTTGTTCGTACCTCACAAAGGATAGCCGCGCAATCAGGGCTAGTTAACAATCCATTTGAATTTTTGTTACCTTTGAAAATAAAAATTACATTTTAAAACTAAACTTTTAAACTCCTAAACTTTTAAACTTTTCATGAAAGTATACACTAAAACCGGCGATAAAGGAACCACCGCTCTTTTCGGTGGCACACGCGTTTCTAAAGACCACATCCGAATTGAAAGTTACGGAACTGTCGATGAATTGAATTCGCATATCGGATTGATTCGCGACCAGGAAATGAACTCCGCCTACAAAAAAGTATTGATAGAAATTCAAGACCGACTCTTTACTGTCGGCGCCATTTTAGCAACACCACCCGAAAAAGAAACGCTAAAAAACGGTCAACCTCGTTTGCAAAATCTCGGAATCATCGAATCGGATATCGAATTTCTAGAAAACGAAATCGATACCATGGAAACACAATTACCGCCAATGACACATTTTGTTTTACCAGGCGGACATACTACCGTGTCATATTGTCATATAGCACGTTGTGTTTGTCGACGTGCCGAGCGATTAGCGGTACATTTGAATGATATCGAACCTACAGATGAAATGGTTATTAAGTACCTTAACCGACTTTCTGACTACCTTTTTGTCTTGGCACGGAAGTTGTCTCTCGACCTGAACGCTGACGAAGTGAAATGGATTCCTAGAAAGTAACCAGTCACAGTATTCAGTATAAAGTTTCTGTCATCTGCGAGGAAATACGGAACACTAAAAAAACACGTTCTTAACTTTAATTATAAAATAAATCATTTTTTACTTGACTTTTTCAGTAATAAATTTATTTTTGCATAAATTATAAAATCGAAAGCAGATGTATTGGACCTTAGAATTAGCATCGTATTTAAGTGATGCCCCGTGGCCAGCGACCAAAGATGAGCTTATTGACTACGCTATTAGAGCCGGAGCTCCTTTAGAGGTAGTAGAAAATCTTCAATCAATTGAAGACGAAGGCGAAATATACGAATCAATGGAAGAAATTTGGCCCGATTATCCAACAGACGAAGATTATCTTTGGAATGAGGATGAATATTAAAAAATAAATAAAAACAACAACAAGAAAAAAAGTCTCCTAGGGGCTTTTTTTTTGTTTAAATTTGCACACCTAAAATAAAAAACCATTATGAGTTTTATTAATTCCATTATAAAAGTTTTTGTTGGCGATAAATCAGAGAAAGATGTTAAAGCTACACAACATTATATTACCAAAATAAAAGCTATTGAGCCTACGTTAAGTTCTCTTTCACATGATGAATTGCGGGCAAAAACCACTGCTTTTAAAGAACAAATCAAACAATCCCGTGCAACACAAGATGCCGAAATAGTAGCTAAATTGGCTGAAGCTGAAACCACAGAAGATATCGATCAAAGAGAAGATATCTACAATGCAATCGATGCACTCGAAAAAGAAGCATATGACGTAACTGAAAAAGTATTAAAAGATATTCTTCCTGAAGCATTTGCTGTCATCAAAGAAACGGCAAAACGTTTTAAGGAAAATACTTCCATTACTGTTACTGCAACTCCAAAAGACCGGGAATTATCGGCAGTAAAACCTTATATTACTTTAGATGGAGATACTTCAACCTGGGCAAATTCATGGAATGCAGCGGGGAAAGAAATCACTTGGGACATGATTCACTACGATGTTCAGTTGATTGGTGGTATTGTACTTCACGAAGGTAAAATTGCCGAAATGCAAACTGGTGAAGGGAAAACATTAGTGGCTACACTTCCACTCTATTTGAATGCGTTGACCGGAAACGGAGTACATTTAGTAACTGTAAACGATTATTTGGCAAAACGTGATAGTACGTGGAAAGCACCTTTATTTGAATTCCACGGGTTGACTGTTGATTGTATCGACAATCACCAACCGAATTCAGATGCTCGAAGAAAAGCCTACGAAGCAGACATTACTTACGGAACAAATAACGAATTTGGTTTTGATTATTTAAGAGATAATATGGCGCATGCTCCGGAAGATTTGGTGCAGCGCAAACACAATTTTGCCATTGTCGATGAGGTCGATTCGGTTTTGATTGACGATGCAAGAACACCATTAATTATTTCTGGTCCAGTTCCCGATGGTGACCGACATGAATTCAATGAGTTGAAACCAAAAGTGGAAAACTTATTCAACCTACAACGTCAATTGGCGAACGGATTTTTAGCAGAAGCAAAAAAATTAATAAAAGAAGGAAATTCAAAAGAAGGTGGATTTCAATTGTTGAGAGCATATCGTTCGCTTCCAAAAAACAAAGCGTTGATTAAGTTTTTGAGCGAAGAAGGCGTAAAAGCCCTTTTACAAAAAACCGAAAACGAATACATGCAAGACAACAACCGCAAAATGCCGGAAGTTGATGAAGCGATGTATTTTGTAATCGAGGAAAAAAACAACCAGGTAGAATTGACCGACAACGGAATTAAATTCCTTTCTAAAGATACTGATGAACATTTCTTTATTTTACCCGATATCGGAACTGAAATTGCAGCTATCGAAAAACAAAATCTTGAAAAAGACAAAGAAGCCGATGCCAAGGAAAAATTATTCCAGGATTTTAGCGTAAAAAGCGAACGTATTCACACGTTAACGCAACTTTTAAAAGCCTATACCCTTTTTGAAAAAGATGTAGAATATGTAATCATGGACAATAAAATTCTTATTGTTGATGAACAAACAGGCCGTATTATGGACGGTCGCCGTTATTCGGATGGATTGCATCAAGCCATTGAAGCCAAAGAACAAGTAACTATTGAAGCGGCTACACAAACTTTTGCCACCATTACACTTCAAAACTATTTCAGAATGTACAGCAAATTAGCTGGTATGACTGGAACAGCGGTTACAGAAGCTGGTGAACTTTGGCAAATTTATAAATTGGATGTAGTTGAAATTCCAACCAACCGCGGAATGTCAAGATTGGATAAAGAAGATTTAATCTACCGTTCAGTAAGAGAAAAGTTCAATGCTGTTATTGAAGATGTAACGCTATTATCACAAGCTGGAAGACCCGTTTTAATTGGAACAACATCTGTAGAAATATCCGAATTATTAAGCCGAATGCTTAAAATTCGTGGTGTTGCTCACAACGTCTTGAATGCGAAAATGCACAAGCAAGAAGCACAAATTGTTGAAGAAGCTGGAAAATCAGGTGTCGTAACTATCGCTACCAATATGGCGGGACGTGGAACCGATATTAAATTATCTCCAGAAGTAAAAGCCGCTGGCGGATTAGCAATTATCGGAACAGAGCGTCACGATTCGCGTCGTGTTGACCGTCAGTTGCGTGGTCGTGCAGGTCGTCAGGGAGATCCAGGAAGTTCGCAGTTTTATGTTTCTTTAGAAGATAATTTAATGCGTTTGTTCGGTTCGGATAGAGTGGCCAGAATTATGGACCGAATGGGATTGAAAGAAGGTGAAGTGATTCAACATTCAATGATGACTAAATCGATTGAAAGAGCGCAGAAAAAAGTAGAAGAAAACAACTTCGGAACTCGTAAACGTTTGTTAGAATATGACGATGTGATGAATGCGCAACGTGAAGTAGTTTACAAACGTCGGCGTCATGCTTTGCACGGTGAGCGTCTGAAACTCGATATCGCTAACATGATGTACGACACTTGCGAAGTAATTATCAATGAGAATAAAGCACAAAACGATTTCAAAAATTTTGAATTTGAGTTAATCCGTTATTTCTCAATTACATCGCCAATTTCATCTGCCGATTTTGATAAGCTTTCAGAAATGGAACTAACGGGTAAAATCTATAAAGCTGCAATGGCTTATTATACTGAGAAAACAGAGCGAAGTGCACGTGAAGCTTTTCCAATTATTACCGACGTATACAAAAAAGAAGGCAACAAATTTGAACGTATCATCGTTCCTTTTTCTGATGGAATAAAATCATTGAACGTGGTTACCGATTTGAAAAAAGCATATGATTCAAACGGAAAACAATTAGTAGCTGATTTTGAGAAAAACATCACATTGGCAATTGTGGATGAAGCTTGGAAAAAACATTTACGCAAAATGGACGAATTAAAACAATCGGTTCAATTAGCTGTTCACGAACAAAAAGATCCGTTGCTAATTTATAAATTTGAAGCGTTTAATTTGTTTA
>JAYVFV010000012.1:0-6483 GCA_043772885.1 Flavobacteriales bacterium | reverse complement strand
ATAAACCAAGTGCCGTTGTACTAGTAGTATGCGTTTCCTGATAAACAACAGTACCAACTGCAGTTACATCATGCAAACTAAAACGTAAACTTATAGGTTGCAAACCAAGAATAGCACCCGATCCATTTCGAGCAACACCTTGGTAAGATATCGCATTTGGTGACTGAGAATAACAATTAAAACTGAATAATTGAATAAAGAAAATGACTAAACTGAAAGTAATTATTTTTTTCATAAGAACTAAAATAACGTTTCGCTTACTCTATACGGTTTTCAGCTTACCCGTTTATTATTAAGTAGGCAACTTTAAAATAAAATGGTATTTGAACTGTAAAAAAGAGTATTATTACTATGTTTAATTACCTGAAGAAATGGGAAGATTGTATGATTAAGTATTCTTTTATTAAAAAGGATATTTAAAAACTCAATTGTAAATTTACTGTTTTTTTTGACACAACGAATAAACTTTAAATTAAATTGTTCAATAGCAACCACTTCTGAATTTTAACTGGGTGTATTGGCTGGATCTAATTTTATTGCCTTTCCGCAATATTCGGCTACATTTGTAAAATAACCTCCTACAAAAATGCCCCCGTCTGGTGATTTGGCCATTGATACAACAGTACTATTAAAGCAATAGTTATTGATCTGGGTTTGTGCCTGCAGAGTTGTAAACACAAACGGTAAAATCGTAACAAAAATTTGTATGATAAAAGCTGTGAAAGAGTTTTTCCTTTTTAAATGCGTATTTTTTTTCATGGTGAATTTGGCTTAGATGAAATCAAAAATACCTTTTTTTATTGGATTATTGATTAAAAAAAACGCCTCAATTTCTTGAGGCGTTTTTGTATTAAGCTTGACCGGCTGGGCCAAAATTCAAAGGAATATTGGGTTGCCCGGAATCTTTTATTTCACCATGTGCGACTTCAAACCGGTGGATGTTTTCACCCAACGCTGCCAACAAACGTTTGGCATGTTGCGGTGTTAAAATAATTCTCGATTTTACTTTCGATTTTGGAACACCTGGCATAATGGTTACGAAATCCAATACAAACTCTGATGGAGAATGATTGATGATAGCCAAATTGGAATAAATTCCTTCCGCTACTTTCTCATCCAATTCAATATTGATTTGTCCTTGCTGTGGTTGATTATTGTCGCTCATAATTAATAAATGTATTCTTCTTTATTCGCCATCATTTCGTTGTAATCTTCTTTCGAACCTACAATTGTGTGATCATAATCTCTCATACCCGTTCCGGCAGGGATTCTATGTCCAACAATTACATTTTCCTTAAGACCTTCCAAAGTATCTACTTTACCAGCAACTGCTGCTTCGTTTAATACTTTTGTAGTTTCCTGGAACGATGCTGCCGAAATAAATGATTTCGTTTGAAGCGATGCTCTCGTAATACCTTGTAGTACCGGAGTTGCTGTAGCTGTAATTACATCACGTGCTACCACTAAATTCTTATCATTACGTTTCAACAAGGAGTTTTCATCACGCAATTCACGAGGAGAAACAATTTGTCCTGCTTTTAGCGTTTCTGAATCACCCGCATCTTCTACCACTTTCATTCCGTATAATTTATCATTTTCAACGATAAAATCACTGGTGTGGATTAATTGCTCTTCTAAGAATAACGTATCTCCTGGATCTTCCACTCTTACTTTACGCATCATTTGACGAATTACAACTTCAAAGTGTTTGTCGTTGATTTTCACCCCTTGCAAACGATATACTTCTTGAATTTCATTTACTAAATACTGTTGAACAGCAGATGGTCCTTGAATTCTTAAAATATCGTCTGGAGTAATAGCGCCGTCAGACATTGGCATACCCGCTTTGATAAAGTCATTTTCCTGAACTAATATTTGGCTCGATAATTTCACCAAGTATTTTTTCACTTCACCAAATTTAGATTCGATAATAATCTCACGGTTACCTCTTTTGATTTTTCCGAAAGTTACAACACCATCAATTTCAGTAACTACAGCAGGATTTGAAGGATTACGAGCTTCTAACAACTCGGTAATTCTTGGTAAACCTCCTGTAATATCACCCGCTTTAGAAGAACGACGTGGAATCTTAACAAGGATTTTACCTGCTTTAATTTTCTCTCCATCTTCTACCATAAGGTGGGCACCAACTGGTAAGTTGTACGAACGTATCAATTCGCCTTCTTTACTGTAAACCAATAAAGTTGGGACTAATTTTTTATTTCTTCCTTCCGAAATTACTTTCTCTTGAAAACCTGTTTGCTCATCAATTTCTACCATGAACGATTGTCCTTGTTCTAAATCTTCATAAGCAATTTTACCCATGAATTCTGAAACAATTACTCCGTTGTACGGATCCCATTTACAGATTACATCTCCTTTTGCAACTGACTGACCGTCTTTTACAAAAATGCTTGATCCGTAAGGAATATTGTGAGTACTTAATAATATCTCTGTTTTAACATCTATTAATTTCAATTCGGTAGAACGAGAAACAACGATATCTACTTTATTTCCATCGGCATCTTCTCCGATAACCGTTTTCAAATCTTCGATTTCTAATCGACCTGCAAAACGAGCTTCAATACTTGATTCTTCCGAAACTCCACCCGCAACTCCACCCACGTGGAAAGTACGAAGTGTTAACTGTGTACCTGGCTCTCCAATAGACTGTGCGGCAATTACACCAACAGCTTCTCCTCTTTGAGTCATTTTTCCGGTTGCTAAGTTTCTTCCGTAACATTTAGCACAAATTCCTTTTTTAGCTTCACAAGTTAATGGAGAACGTACTTCTAGTTTTTCGATAGGCGATTCTTCAATAGCTTTAACAATAGCTTCGGTAATTTGTTCACCCGAATGAATTAGTGTTTCATTATTTAAAGGATTGATAAGATCTTGTAATACTACACGTCCTAAAATTCTTTCTCCTAATGTTTCAACAACCTCTTCATTTTTCTTTAATGCAGAAACTTCAATTCCTCTAAGCGTACCACAATCAACAGAGTTTACGATTACGTCTTGAGAAACGTCATGTAATCTTCTTGTTAAATATCCAGCATCAGCTGTTTTAAGAGCTGTATCGGCAAGACCTTTACGCGCACCGTGAGTAGAAATAAAGTACTCAAGGATAGAAAGACCTTCCTTAAAGTTAGAAAGAATCGGGTTTTCAATAATTTCACCACCACCAGCAGTCGATTTTTTAGGCTTAGCCATCAATCCACGCATACCAGTTAACTGACGAATTTGTTCTTTAGATCCCCTTGCACCAGAGTCAAGCATCATGTACACCGAGTTGAAACCTTGTTGGTCTTCACGGATGTTTTTCATTGCTAATTCTGTTAATTGTGCATTGGCAGATGTCCAGATATCAATAACTTGGTTGTAACGTTCATTATTGGTGATAAGTCCCATGTTGTAGTTAGCAGAAATTCCTTCTACTTGTACACGTGCATCGGCAATCAATTTTGTTTTTTGTTCCGGAATTCTAATATCTCCTAATGAGAAAGACAAACCACCTTTGAAGGCAAATTTGTATCCCATATCTTTCATTTCGTCAAGGAAAGCTGCTGTAGTTGGAACGTTAGTAACACTAAGAATTTTTCCAATAATATCACGAAGCGATTTTTTTGTCAATACTTCATTGATATAACCTGCAGCTTCTGGAACTACCTCGTTAAAGATAACTCTACCCGCTGTAGTTTGAATGATTTTGTATACTAATTCTCCGGCTTCATTAAAATCTCTAGCTCTGATTTTAACACGAGCATTCAATTCTAATTTTCCTTCATTTAGTGCAATATTTACTTCTTCCGCAGAATAAAAAGTTAAGCCTTCACCTAAAATTTTCATTTCTGGAGTCGACAAACGTTCTTTGGTCATATAATAAAGACCAAGCACCATGTCTTGAGAAGGAACCGTAATTGGTGCACCATTTGCTGGATTCAGGATATTGTGCGAAGCCAACATTAACAATTGTGCTTCTAGAATAGCTTCTGGTCCAAGTGGCAAATGCACCGCCATCTGATCCCCATCAAAATCGGCATTAAACGCCGTACAAACTAAAGGGTGCAATTGGATTGCTTTTCCTTCAATTAATTTTGGTTGGAATGCTTGAATTCCCAAACGGTGTAATGTAGGAGCACGATTCAGTAATACTGGATGTCCTTTGATTACATTTTCAAGAATATCCCAAACTACTGGCTCTTTTTTATCGATTATTTTCTTAGCCGATTTTACTGTTTTTACAATTCCTCTTTCTATCAATTTACGGATAACGAAAGGTTTGTATAGTTCGGCAGCCATATCTTTAGGAATACCGCATTCGAATAATTTCAATTCTGGTCCAACAACAATTACCGAACGAGCCGAATAATCGACACGTTTTCCAAGTAAGTTTTGACGGAAACGACCTTGTTTTCCTTTTAGGGAATCCGAAAGTGATTTCAACGGACGGTTGGATTCTGTTTTAACCGCAGATGCTTTACGCGTGTTGTCAAATAATGAATCTACCGATTCTTGCAACATACGTTTTTCATTACGCAAGATTACTTCTGGCGCTTTGATTTCCATTAATCTTTTTAGACGATTGTTACGGATGATTACTCTTCGGTACAAATCATTCAAATCGGAAGTCGCAAAACGACCACCATCTAGTGGCACTAACGGACGCAATTCTGGCGGTATCACTGGAATCACTTTAAGAATCATCCATTCTGGACGGTTTTCTCTATTTTTATTGGAATCTCTGAAAGACTCAACAACTTGTAATCTTTTTAATGCTTCTGTTTTTCTTTGTTTCGAAGTTTCATTATTAGCACTGTGTCTTAATTGATATGAAAGCTCATTCAAATCGGTTCTAGCCAATAAATCCATAATACATTCAGCTCCCATTTTGGCAACGAATTTATTTGGATCAAAATCATCAAGGTATTGGTTATCTGCAGGAAGTGTATCTAAGATGTTTAGATATTCTTCTTCCGTTAAAAAGTCGAGTCTGTGAATTGGTTCACCTTCGGTATTTACAGCAATACCTGCTTGGATTACTACGTATCTTTCGTAGTAAATAATCATGTCTAATTTCTTAGATGGTAGTCCAAGTATGTATCCGATTTTGTTTGGAAGTGAACGGAAATACCAGATATGAGCGATTGGCACAACAAGATTGATGTGTCCAACTCTATCACGACGTACTTTCTTTTCGGTTACTTCAACCCCACAACGGTCACAAACAATTCCTTTGTAACGGATTCTTTTATATTTTCCACAAGCACATTCAAAATCTTTTACTGGTCCGAAAATTCGTTCGCAGAAAAGACCATCACGTTCTGGTTTGTGCGTTCTATAATTGATTGTTTCTGGTTTCAAAACCTCACCACGGGATTCTCCTAAAATCGCTTCTGGAGATGCTAATCCAATAGTAATTTTATCAAATCTTTTGATAACGTTTCTAGGGTCTTTGTTGTTGTTATTATTGTTATTTCTATTATTCATCATAGTTGTACTATTGATTTATTGAAATTTTTATTTTTTTAGCCCCGATAGAAGTGGAAATCCTTTTTATTTTTTCTTTAAAAATGAAAAGATTGCAACGTATAGCGGGAAATAGCTTCTAAAAACTATTTTATTCTTCTAAACGGATGTCTAATCCAAGTCCTTTTAACTCATGCATTAATACATTGAAAGACTCAGGTAATCCTGGTTCTGGCATAGTTTCACCTTTAACGATTGCCTCGTAAGTTTTAGCTCTACCAATAACGTCATCCGATTTCACAGTTAAGATTTCTCTTAATGTACTTGAAGCACCGTATGCCTCAAGAGCCCAAACCTCCATCTCTCCGAAACGTTGCCCTCCAAATTGCGCCTTACCACCAAGTGGTTGTTGCGTAATAAGAGAGTACGGTCCGATAGAACGTGCGTGCATTTTATCGTCAACCATATGTCCAAGTTTCAACATATAGATTACTCCAACTGTTGCTGCCTGGTGGAAACGTTCTCCTGTTCCTCCATCGTATAAATACGTATGTCCGAATTGTGGAATTCCAGCTTCGTCTGTCAATTCGTTAATTTGGTCTAATGTTGCACCATCAAAAATTGGAGTCGCATACGTTCTTCCTAACTTTTGACCAGCCCAACCAAGAACCGTTTCATAAATCTGTCCGATGTTCATACGCGATGGTACACCAAGTGGATTTAGTACGATATCAACTGGAGTTCCATCTTCCAAGAATGGCATGTCTTCGTGACGAACGATACGTGCAACAATACCTTTGTTACCGTGACGTCCTGCCATTTTATCACCTACTTTTAACTTACGTTTTTTAGCGATATAGACTTTAGCCAATTTCAAGATTCCTGCTGGCAATTCATCTCCAACAGTAATAGTGAATTTTTCTCTTCTTAAAGCTCCTTGCAAGTCATTCAACTTGATTTTGTAGTTGTGGATTAAATCGTTAACCAAACGGTTTGTATCGTCATCAGCAACCC
>JAYVFV010000011.1:0-2340 GCA_043772885.1 Flavobacteriales bacterium | reverse complement strand
CTGTACAAACTTAAAGAAATTTGCTGTATCCTAAATGATGAAGCTGCCGCCGCCGTTGCGCCAGCGGCGCGGCTGTATCCTTAAAAGACCACCTGCGCTGCGATGATAGTTTCAAAAACCTGCCGCTGCCGCGGTGAATATCTGTGGCTTGTGTCACACCAAGAAAAACTAAATTCATACTGTGTTTAGGTACAAATTTGAATATCAGTATTTACCATCGAAAACAAAAGCAGCTGCATTAACTCCATCAATGGCTGGTTTGACGCTTATTCCATCGTCGTTCGATGATTCGATGTCAGAGACAACCGATATACAGGAAAGCACATCAACATCACGTACGTAAATGTTTCGAGTTTTAAGAATAGTACATTCAGAAATATATTAAATATCGACTGAAATGACTTTTTATTTTCAGAACCAAGCAATGTTGATGCAGTTGTTTCACCAGGCACAAATGTTGCTTCATTAAATATCAATACAACAAATTTAGCCTCATCTATGGTAGCGTCACAATCATCGATTGTGATTAACAACAATGTGCCACGAGTATCATCAACAGATGGTAATTCAATACCGTCTGAAGCTAGAAGCAACATCACTTTATCACGTACATCATCTTCTGAATCTTCAACAATCGAAAAAGAAGTTGATCAAATCGAACACAGTATGTCTGCTAGTGGAATCGTACTAATATCTTCTTCTAAAAAAAGAGTTGCACAAAAACGAAAGTCACACAATCCAAAAAAAGCAAGAAGATGAATTTAACAATCAATATTAACTAGCACTAACACATAGTTTAACTGCTCTTATGTTTTTAACTTCTTTCTCTATTCGGTTCTCATTTATTATTTGATGTGCTTTATTTTTGTACTCTGTTGAACTTTTTATGTTTTTTATTTATACACTGATTGTAAAGCTTTTGCTATTTGCGAAACTCACTGTTTTATGTATCTGTATATATATACACTATGTTTTGTTATACCTTAATTGATAAGAAGTTTTCTGATGCTTCCTAGAAAAACAAGCAGAATAAATTAGGACTAGATTGTGTGAATTGATTTATGTTTTCGGATTTCATTAACACCATATCTATAGAATTCTTTTAGTTGAACTATGCTACCAGCTGAATCAAAATCCACTAGTAACGAGAAAACATATCAAATTATCCATGAAATAACTCAGGTAATCTCACTTGAGGCATTGTCTCTGGCTCACGATTTGGATGCGATGATACATCGATGTGTACCATTTAAATATCATCATATTGCCACATTGTTAAATCAAACGTTGAATACAAATATACAACCATCGACACTTCAAAACATGTTATACTTAATATCTTCGAACAATGTCACTATTGGCCATTTAAAGTTTTTTCACGAAGTGAATATTCAATTACTCTTGTCTTCGTATTCGTTAAATAAATCGTTTGAGAATAAATATGCTGACTTATGTTCACCAATTTTACTTCCACCATATAGAGAGAGTTGTCCAAAGTAAATCTCATTTTATGTTTCAAAAGATAATTCATTATGTTTTGTTTTGTTTCATTTATAGTTGTAATAAAGAATTTCAATTGTGTCATTTGACATCAAACCAAATCAATATTTTTCGGCACAACGGCACATCGGAGAAAGGAAGTGTACTATCATATAGATGTAATTCCCGTGAATGTCGCATACAGGTTTTTCCAAATCACTATAGAACCGACGAAGCTTGCATTAGTAATTCACAATCATTTCACAACACGTCGTTTTATTACTATGGTGGCGACAGTGCATATGAAAAAGGTATGCTAAACCAGTTTGCTCTACTGTTTAGGTAAGCTTAATTGTTGTCAGGATTGTAGTTATAACATGCCCTTCATCTAATTAAATATAGTGGTGCACATACATCATTTTTTGGTTTCACAGGTGCTAACAACTTGATGCCTACGAATCGATCTAGTCTTATGGACCGTCGAAAATTTGAAATTGACTTTTTATCATATGAATGGGTCAAATATAGTTTATTCTTAGGAAAAACCTATGCATTCACACCTCGCTTTTCTCGAGGTATGAAAGAAAAATCATTTGATCAACAATTCAAAAAGATTATGAAGCAATCATCCGATGAGTTTACAAGGTTCTGGTCCAAGATGGTGATTTCCGAAACAAAATGCTTAATTGTCGACGGCACATGGAAATTACGCCGTGCAATTTGTGCAAATAAATCAGTGTATAGAGATGCTTTGGCGTTTGATCTAATCGAAACAGGTTGTCCAAATAGCCGTATGTTAACCTCTACTATCTCATTTCATTCGATTTTTTCATTCGGAATCTAGCTTCTTACAAAAGTGTC
>JAYVFV010000010.1:0-20999 GCA_043772885.1 Flavobacteriales bacterium | reverse complement strand
CTGCAAATACTTTTACCTCATCGAGGACTTCTTCTGCATTTAAAACGATTTTCATTTCGTAATTGACTTGCTTTGCTAAATCGACTTCTCTTGTAACATATCCAACAAAAGCCACTAAAATTACCGAGTAATTAGTATTCGATTCTAAATAAAATCGACCGTCTTCATTGCTTACTACTCCTTCGTTGGATCCTTTAAAAACAATATTCGCAAATGATATCGGTTGATTTTTTTTATCCACTATTATTCCGCTGATTTTAGTTTGAGCGAAAATGTTGTAAGCAAAACTCACAATGAAAAGGAAAGAAAGGAAAACTGTTTTTCTCATAGTACGTTTATAAAAAAACTTCATCAATGGTATTTTGATGAAGTTTCAAATATAGTAATTTAGATTGTTAGACTTCTTAGATTGTTAGACTTCTTAGATTTTTTCTAACAATCTAAAAATCTAAGAAGTCTAAGTGGTCTATTTATACATTACTTTTTTTACTGCTTTTACTACATCCGCTGCGTTTGGCAACCATTCTTTTAATAAAGTTGGAGAATACGGCGCTGGTGTGTCGGCAGTTGTGATTCGTTGAACAGGGGCATCTAGATAATCGAATGCTTTGTCTTGAACCATATAGGTGATTTCGGAAGCCACACTCGCAAAAGGCCACGCTTCTTCAAGAACTACCAAACGATTTGTTTTTTTAACCGACTTGATTATCGCATCGTAATCCATTGGGCGGACTGTTCTTAAATCGATGATTTCACACGAGATTCCTTCTTTTGCTAATTCGTCGGCAGCGATGAAAGCTTCTTTAATAATTTTTCCAAACGAAACGATAGTTACATCAGCACCTTCTCTTTTGATATCGGCAACACCAAGTGGAATAATGTATTCTCCTTCTGGCACCTCGCCTTTGTCGCCATACATTTGTTCTGATTCCATAAAAATCACAGGATCGTTATCGCGGATAGCTGCTTTCAATAATCCTTTTGCATCGTATACTGTTGATGGAACTACTACTTTTAAACCTGGTGTGTTTGCAAACCAGTTTTCAAAAGCTTGTGAGTGTGTTGCTCCTAATTGTCCTGCAGAAGCTGTTGGTCCACGAAAAACCATTGGCATTGGGAATTGTCCCGCCGACATTTGACGCATTTTAGCTGCATTATTTATAATTTGGTCAATACCTACTAAACAAAAATTGAACGTCATGTATTCTACAATTGGACGACAACCGTTCATAGCAGAACCAACTGCGATTCCAGCGAAACCTAGTTCGGCAATAGGTGTATCGATAACACGTTTTGGTCCGAATTCGTCTAACATTCCTTTTGATGCTTTGTAAGCACCGTTGTATTCGGCTACTTCTTCACCCATTAAATACACCGATTCGTCGCGGCGCATTTCTTCGCTCATCGCTTCACAAATAGCTTCTCTAAATTGTATCGTTCTCATATATGATTTTCTTTATATCAATTTTGGATAGCAAAAGTAAAAATTTAAAATGATAAAAGTATTTTTTGAAGTGATTTTATACTTTGTTTTTGTAAAAGCGTGTGTTTATTTTTTACGAAAACGGTGTAGTTGATTTACTAAATCTTAATTGATAATTCTAAATGTCCGCCCAAACCAAGTTCTACAATCTTTTGAAGCGTTGAGAATCTTGCTTCTTTTACATTATTCTCAATTTTAGAGATATACGATTTTGTAGTTCCAACCTTCTCGGCAAGTTCTTCTTGTGTTAAACCCTTTTGAAGTCTGGCATCTTGAATCATTGCGCCAATTCTAAAGTTTTCGTAACCCGCTTCGAGTTCATCACGTTTAGCGGTTCCGTTTTTACCGTAATGTTTGTCTTTAAACTGGTCTAATGTTTTGATATTATTGTTTTTCGTTTTCATATTCGCTTTTGATTTTTATTGCTCTTTCAATTTCATTCTTTGGTGTTTTTTGTGTTTTCTTTTGGAATCCATTTGCTAAAACCACTAATTTCCCTTCATCAAAAAAACAGAAGATTCTAAATATATCGCTACCTTGTTGGATTCTGATTTCAAATAATCCATCTGTATTTTCGATATGTTTAAGATAGGTTTCGGGAATTCTTTCTAATTCTTCAATCAATTGAAATGTCCAGATAATTTTGTTTTTTATTTTATCTCGTTGTTTTTCAAAGAATTCTTCAAAGTAATCTTTATAAAAAATGATTGTTCTTTGCTTCATGGTGCAAATATATAAAAGTTTCACTAAAGTGCAACTTTGTGGTGTTAATTATTTTAATAAAAAAATCCGCAAAGTTGAGAGGCTTGCAGAGCTGGGAATTTGTAAACTAAATAAAATTAATTTTTACCTCTTCACCAATTTCCCCCTCTTCACACCACCATTCTCATCTTTAGTACTAATAACATAACAACCAGCAGCTAAAGCAGAAATATCAATACTATTATTTTCTGATGTAACAATACCCTGTAGTATAACACTTCCTGTTACATTATAAATAACATAACTTAATTTTTCACCTGTAATAATACTCACAAAAGTTTCCGCTGGGTTAGGATACAATAACAACCCCTCATCAAAAAACTCTTCTGTACCTAACGAACAAGGGCTTGTAGCATATTTCGCTACAAAAAAATCACCTTGCGGACCAATAGTTGTAATGCTATTTGTAGCAAATGTCATTTGACCACCACAACCACCACCTAAAATATAATCACCACTAGAGTCAACTGCCAATGCAGTACCAGCATCATCATAACCAACATTGCCTGGTATTTTAGACAACCCAATACATGCTCCAGTCGTTTTATTAAATCTTGCCAGCAATACCTCTGTTCCTGTACCACCAGCATTTGCATTTAGCACTTGTGATCCCCAAGTAAAATCTGTGCCATAACAATAACCTGCGTATCCTATTTCATTTCCATTAACAATTATTGCGCCTCGTTCCAGTGCATCTTTATTATTATACGAGCTCCAAAAAAGTGAAGTGGCTGTGGGGTTGACTTTCATGATAAAACCGGTAACAATGGGGTCTGGTATTGTAAAACCCAAAAAGGTTTCCAAACCAAATCCTGTCATTCTACCTCCTAAATAAATATTATTATCACTATCAAAATCTAAATTGTATAAAAAAATTCTTCCAGGAGATGTTGCAGTATCTTCTCTCACCCATTGAAATTGTCCCAAATCATTAAAACACGCTATAAAAGCAGTATGAGTAATCGCTTGCCCACCTACAACAGCAACATCAGGAGTATCACTTTTTGTACTGGTAAAATAAAAATAACCGTTATTAGGATTGCGTTTAAATTGTAAATTTAAACCATAAGCATATTGTAATTGCATATCTAAATACGTACCACTAACAAAATTACCATTACTATCATACTTTAAAATGTAATAAGGTGAGCCCAGGTTGTGCACCTGGTAACGTAGTGGTAAACGCTCCGTTGGCATAGACACCTGCTGGTAGGGACACCAACCAATATGTGTTTCCAAAAGCATCAATATCCAATCCTGCTGAATTAGTGTGACTATAACCTTCGGTAAAACTTACGGTTGATAATTGCGGTCTTTTAAACCATAACATATCACCATTGCTATTGAACTTTGCCAAAAAAATCAAACTACAATCTTGTGGTGTCTGTGAAATAATAACATCATTTTCAATCCGCGGAGGATACATTGTATCACCACAGGAACCAAATCTACCTGCTATGTAAATATTGTCCTGACTATCTACTTGTATCCCATCTACATCATCCCAATTGGCTCCTCCAATAATTTTAGACCACCTATAAGTACCATCACAACTAAAACTCGCAACCACCACATCAACAATTGTCGTGGGGTCACCATAATACGTTTTAGTAACACCATCAACATCCAATTCATTTTTTCCAACAGATGAAATGATATAGATATTGTTTTGACTATCGGTGACCATACTTTGCACTTCTTCTCGATAATTTATTCCTAAATTATCAGTACTACCTCCCCGCTTACCCCATTGCCATGATTGTGCTTCGGCAGTAATTGAAATCAGTAAAATTGAAATAATTAAGATAATTCTTTTCATAATGTGATTTTTTTTAAATGGATGGCTTTTAAGCAGAGCCATCCATTTTTATATTTAATGTTTAATTAGTAATTTGACATTTTTAATTACCATATCATTTTCCTTCATCAATACCAAATACTGACCTGCGGCAATACCAAAGGTATCAATAGTAACACTACCGTTGGTTTCTGTCAGAGGTAAAGTTAGTATTTTTCTACCTAACATATCTACCATTTCAATTGTTTTTTGAGTTGTTCCTGATTGAGTATTACTAAAATAGCTATAAAATACTGTGGTCTGGTCACTTGACGGATTAGGCGCCACTACAAGCAAATCCTCTAAATGTACCATTTCATCCTGTAGGGTATTACGGTTAGTAACACAATGCGGAAAAGTAATCTTGAAATCGCTAGTGCAAGTCAAATTATTTAAAGGGGTGAGCATCCTGATATCTATAGTGCCGCCACTAAAATTATTTAATGGATAAAAATATAAAGTGTGGTTAGCAGGGTTAGGTGGAATAGTGATGGTACTTGGCGTAAAAAATCCTTGGTCATTAGGGGCACTAAACGATCCGTAGAATGTGTCGCCGTAAGGATTGGTAGTATTTATGACCACTTCATAAATGGGCTGTCCATTAACAATAATACAGTTTACAGATACCACCGTTAGGATTATGTCGCACTTATAACAATATACATCTTGTATACCCAAATTTTCTATCACTTTACTACAATAACCATTATCGAGGAACAATTGAAAATTATTGCTAGCCGCTACACCATAAAAAAAAGCAATAGTACCAGTACCGCTTGCTTCAAATTATATAAAAAGATTGCTTTGCCACGTTCCTCGCAACTCCTCGCAATAACCTCTCATGTTATCCAAAATAATTCTATCCTCCAACGAAATCGATATAATACTCACATTTTTAAAAAAATACTATGCGCGCATACAATTATTAGAAATATATTTTATACTTTTACACTCTGAAAAAATCTTTATAATTTGTAGATATGAAAATATTAGTTTGCATCAGCCACGTGCCTGATACTACTTCAAAAATTAATTTTATCAATGGCGATGCTGAGTTTGATACGAATGGTGTTCAGTATGTTATTAATCCGAATGACGAATTTGGTTTAACGCGTGCTATTTGGTTTCAAGAACAACAAGGTGCGAATGTTACTGTTGTAAATGTAGGAACTCCAGATACGGAACCAACGTTAAGAAAAGCATTAGCAATCGGTGCCAACGAAGCAATTCGAGTGAACGCTGCTGCTACCGATGGCTTTTTTGTAGCGAAACAATTGGCCGAAGTAGTAAAAACAGGTGGTTATGATTTGGTAATCTGCGGAAGAGAATCGTTAGATTACAATGGCGGAATGGTACCTGGAATGTTAGCTGGTTTATTGAATTACAACTTCGTAAACTCGTGCACCGAACTGACTGTTGACGGAACATCTGCAAAAGCATCTCGCGAAATTGATGGTGGAAAAGAAATCATTTCAGCTTCGCTTCCACTAGTAATTGGTGGACAAAAAGGTTTGGTAGAAGAAAAGGATTTACGCATCCCCAACATGAGAGGCATCATGACAGCAAGGACTAAAGTACTAACTGTTCTTGAACCAGTTGCTGCATCGATAGAAACCAAAGCGGTAAAATTTGAAAAACCAGCTCCAAAATCGGCAGTGAAATTGTTTTCTGCAGATGATATCGATGGATTGATTAACGCTTTACATAACGAAGCAAAAGTTATCTAATATAGCAGGGTGCCCGCGTTAGATTTGAAATTAAAAGGAGGAAGCCCGGTGGGCTTAAGGTATAAAAGATTAGAAACAAACTTATTGGAGATGGAACCGCGTTAGGGATTGCAGCAAGGTGCCGCGCACCGCGAAAAGCCCGACCCGCAGGGAAACGCACAAATCAAATAACCGAATACACACACGAGCCCAAAGGGCGAACTGAATGAAATTAAATTAACAAATACACATTTATGTCATTATTAATATACGCAGAATCAGCCGATGGAAAATTCAAAAAAGTAGCTTTTGAATTGGCATCGTATGCCAAAAAAGTAGCTGACTCATTAGGAACTACTGTCACTGCAGTAACTGTAAACGCAGGAAATACTTCTGAATTAGCTAACTACGGAGTAACCAAAGTCCTTAAAGTGTCTAACGACAAGTTAGCCAATTTTAATGCAAAAGCCTACGCCGATGTGATTAAACAAGCGGCTCAAAAAGAAGGAAGTAAAGTGATTGTTCTTTCATCAACAACTGATAGTTTGTATCTTGCTCCTCTTGTTGCAGTTGGATTGGAAGCTGGATTTGCTTCTAACGTAGTTGGATTGCCAGTTGCTACTTCGCCTTTTCAGGTAAAAAGAACGGCTTTCTCTAATAAAGCTTTCAATATTACTGAAATTACTACCGATGTAAAAGTAATTGCCATTGGTAAAAACTCTTTCGGATTAGTTGAAAGTTCAGGAAGTGCTTCGGAAGAAGCGTTTGTTCCGACTTTAAACGATACCGATTTTGATGTAAAAGTAGTTTCTGTAGAAAAATCATCTGGAAAAGTAACCATAGCAGATGCGGACATAGTGGTTTCTGGAGGACGTGGATTAAAAGGTCCTGAAAACTGGCAAATATTAGAAGATTTAGCAGCTGTTCTCGGAGCAGCAACGGCGTGTTCTAAACCCGTTTCTGATTTGGGATGGCGTCCTCACAGCGAACACGTTGGTCAAACTGGGAAACCTGTTGCAACGAATTTATACATTGCAGTAGGAATTTCGGGAGCGATTCAACATATTGCCGGAATTAATTCTTCAAAAGTAAAAGTGGTGATTAACACCGATGCTGAAGCACCATTTTTTAAAGTGGCCGATTACGGAATTGTAGGCGATGCTTTTGATATTGTACCACGATTAACTCAAAAACTAAAAGAATTTAAAGCACAGAATAGTTAAATTCCAAATTAAAAATAATAAATTCCAAAAACCATCTATTTTTTTAGGTGGTTTTTTTGCTTTTGAATTTTTTGAAGCCAAAGTTTTTTGTTACTTTGCATTCTGCAATATAAAATCTGCAGTCTATAATTCAACCATGAGTTTAGTAAAACTAACTATAAAAGGAATCTCCTACAGTCAAACCCAAAACGGTGCGTATGCACTTATATTAAATGAAGTAGATGGCGAACGAAAATTACCTATTGTAATTGGCGCTTTCGAAGCACAATCTATCGCAATCGCTTTGGAAAAAGAAATCAAACCACCACGCCCTTTAACGCACGATTTGTTTAAAAGTTTTGCCGACCGATTTGATATCGTTGTAAAACAAGTCATCATTCACAAACTGGTGGATGGTGTTTTTTATTCGAGCATCATTTGTGAAAGAGACAAAATAGAAGAAATTATCGATGCGCGTACTTCAGATGCTATTGCATTAGCACTTCGTTTTCAAGCGCCTATATTTACCTATAAAAATATTTTGGACAAAGCCGGAATTTATCTCAATCCGAATACACCAGAAATTGAAGGGCAAAATCCAGATAATGATGATATTCTTTCCACTCCAGAAACTTTTGGTTTGGATAGTGATGGGAATGAAAATACTGATGGCTATTCAAAATTCAGTCTTGTAGAATTACACGAACTTTTAGAAGGTGCTGTTCAGGATGAAGATTATGAAAAAGCAGCGAGGATTAGAGATGAGATTTCGAAGAGAGAATCATAAAAAGGCATTAGGCAATAGGCATTAGGCAATAAGCTTAAAGCATATAGCATAAAGCATAAAGCCATAAAAATGAAACAATACCACGATTTAATAAAACACGTTTTAGAAAACGGAACTCAAAAAGGAGACAGAACAGGAACGGGAACCAAAAGCGTTTTTGGCTACCAAATGCGTTTTGATTTGAATGAAGGTTTTCCGATGGTAACTACAAAAAAACTACATTTAAAATCGATTGTTTACGAATTGCTTTGGTTCTTGAAAGGCGATACCAATATCGGTTATTTAAAAGAAAATGGCGTTAGGATTTGGGACGAATGGGCAAATGAAAATGGCGATTTAGGTCCAGTTTACGGACACCAATGGCGCAATTGGAACAGCGAAGAAATCGATCAAATTACCGAATTAATAGACACGTTGAAGAAAAATCCGAATAGCAGAAGAATGTTAGTTTCGGCTTGGAATCCTTCAGTTTTACCAGATACAACTAAGTCATTTGCCGAAAATATTGCCAAGGGAAAAGTAGCTTTACCGCCTTGTCATGCGTTCTTTCAGTTTTATGTAAGCCCCCCAACCCCCGAAGGGGGAGAAAAAAGCAAGTTATCATGTTTGCTTTACCAACGAAGTGCTGATATTTTTCTTGGCGTTCCGTTTAACATTGCTTCGTATGCTTTATTTACGATGATGATTGCACAAGTTTGCGATTTGCAGGTCGGAGAATTCATTCACACTTTTGGCGACGCACACATTTATAACAATCATTTTGAACAAGTAGAATTGCAACTTTCTCGAGAGCCAAAACCGTTGCCAAAAATGATTTTAAATCCGAATGTAAAAAACATCTTTGATTTTACTTTTGAAGATTTTACTTTAGAAGATTACGATCCGCATCCACACATAAAAGGAATTGTAGCGGTTTAATTTTTATCATTCTCTTTACTAAAAAAACACTAAATATCAATCATCTAATTTTGAGACAGTTCCTTTCGTCTATGAAATTGGCACTTCGTCGATAATATGCTGTTTTACAAAATATTAACATTAATTTGTGTCAAACAAAACAAAGACTAGAATAAAATCGACTTTTTTTAATTGAGTTGGTTTTAAGTAAATCTTATCAAAATCAAAACAATGAGAAAAAAAACCCTAACAGCATTTCTCTTATTTGCTGTTTACACTATTAATGCGCAAGAAACCCTTGTGGCTTCTGGCGGTGATGCATCTGGCATCAAAGGTTCGTCAAGTTATTCTATTGGACAGTCTGTTTATTCTAATGAAAACATTTTAGCTTCTCAAGGCGTTCAAAACGCTTATGAAATTCTAGAAGTTTTAAACGAAAAAGATGTTGTTGCTTCCAATTTACAGTTTACAGTTTATCCAAATCCAACAGCGGATATGGTAAACTTGCAAACAGAAAACGTTGACCAAGGTATTTTATTTTATCAGTTGTATAGTCTTTCTGGACAATTACTATCAAACGATAAGCTAACAGAAAATACCACGCCCATCACCATGAAAAATTTACCTCATGGCACTTATTTTCTAAAAATACTATCGAATGAAAAAACAATCAAAACCTTTAAAATAATTAAAAATTAAAAGACATGAAAAAAATAATTTACCTTATTGTTGTATTTCTAATTACAGCTACAACTTTTGCTCAAGTTCCAAATAAAATGAGCTATCAATCTGTTATTCGTGACAGCAAAGGAACATTAATTTCCAATCAAAAAGTTACCATTCAAATCAGCGTTCTTAAAGGTAATAGAGACGGAGAAGCTGTGTACATTGAAAATCATACTACCAGCACAAATACAAATGGACTCGTAAGTTTGGAAATTGGTGGTGGAGAAATTAGTAAAGGAAAATTCGCCGATATTGATTGGTCGAATGCCTCTTATTTTATAAAAACAGCAACCGATTCTAAAGGAAATTCAAATTTTGATATTGTTGGTGTTAGTGAATTATTGAGTGTTCCTTACGCTTTAAATGCCCGTAAAGCTGAAAATGCTTTTAGCGGCGACTATAACGACCTCAAAAACAGACCGACGCATCTTTCAGAATTTGTTAATGATGTTTTTACAAACAATCAAAATCCAACAACAAGTATAAACGATCGTCCTACTAATGGTGTTCCTTCTCAAAATTGGTCACTATTTGGAAATTCAAATTCGAATGCCATGCTAGACAAGCTAGGAACTACAGATTATCAAGATTTAGTAATTGTTACCAATAATCTTGACCGACTTCGTATTCAAGCAAATGGTGATATCAAATTAAGAAAAAGTTTAGAAGTTGGAGAAGATTTGACCGTTAATAGAAATGTGTATTTGAACGTTCTAGGTGGTCAAACCATTAACAATGGAAACTTTACAGTAGCTAATACTAAAACTTCTTATTTGACCGGAATTTTAAATGTTGATGGCGCAACTGATCTAAACAATACACTAAACGTTGATGGCGCAACCGATTTAAATAGTACTTTAAATGTTAACAATGCCGCTGCTTCTCATTTGACTGGTGTTTTAAATGTAGATGGTGCAACCGATTTAAACAACACACTTATCGTTGACGGCGCAACCAATTTAAATAGTTCTTTAAATGTTAACAATGCTGCTGCTTCACATTTAAGTGGTGTTTTAAATGTAGACGGCGCAACAGATTTAAACAGCACACTAAACGTGGACGGTACAAGTAATTTAAATAGTGCATTGAATGTTAACAATGCTGCTGCTGCTCATTTAACTGGAGTCTTGAATGTGGATGGTGCAACCGACATAAACGATACTCTAAATGTAGATGGACAAGTAACCATAAATACAAATGTTGTTGGTGGCGGTGGAACTTATGGTGCTCATCCATTACGAGTTCAAGGAAGTGATCAAGGAATTGCTATTAAATTAAATGCTGGCACTCCGAATAATTCGAATAATTTCATCACTTTTTTTAACGGAAGCGGGAATGCAGTTGGGCGAATTGAAGGTGAAATTACTTCTGAAGTAACATCAGATCCCGAATATATATTTGATAATTCGATATTGGTTGCAGAAGAAGCAAAAGCCATTGTAAGTCAGATTACATCAGCTATTCCTGTAGTTGTGGCTGGTGTAGGTGCTTCAGCTGGGCCATGTGGCGGGTGTATTGCGATGGCTGCAGCCGATTTAGTATTAGCCACTGCTAATTTAGTAGCTTACAATATTTTTGCGCATGAAAATCTAGGCGTAACCTATCAATCAGGATCGGCAGATTATGCCGAATGGTTAGAGCGTAGTAATTTTAACGAAAAGATTACAGCTGGAGATATTGTTAGTGTAAACGGTGGAAAGATTTCTAAATTCACTCAAAATGCATCACAATACATGGTAATTTCTACAAAGCCAGCAATTCTTGGAAATATGCCAATGGATGGGAATGAGAAATCATTTGAAAAAGTAGCGTTTATGGGTCAAATTCCAGTTAAGGTAAGAGGAGTTGTTGTATCTGGAGATTATATACTTCCTTCAGGATTGAATGACGGTACTGGTATTGCTGTGGCTCCAAGTGAAATAAAAGCAGAACAATATCGCGAGATTGTTGGTGTAGCATGGTCGGATGCTTTTATTAATGCTGGAATTTCTACTGTAAATATGGCTATCGGACTTAATGGAAATGATGTTGCTCGATTAGCTATCAAACAAGAAACTAAAATTACAGCACTTGAAACCAAATACAATTTGTTGGAACAACGTCTTTTAGCATTAGAAAGCGGAACAGTCGCTACTACAAAAACAAATGATATCGCTACTGCAATTGCAACAACACCAGAAAAAGTGCTAACAAGAAACGAAATGCTTGCGTCAAATATGCCTTCAGAACTTAGTGATGAAGTAATGGCAGAAGCATTTCAATATTTAGAAAACACGTACAGAAAACAAGGTGTAGATTTCGAAAAACATCCTGGCTTGGACAGACTGTTTACTGATGCTTCCTTTAAATCTGAAGTAATTAAAAAAACACAGGAAAAATACAAACTTTTATATCCAAGTATCTTAGAAGGAAAAAGATAATTTTTATACATTTGTTTGACCTAGTTTACAATGGGCTTTCCGAAAGAATCGGAAAGCCCATTATTCATTTTTAAAAAATCTTAAAGCATAAAAAAATTCGTTCAACAAAAGCTAAACGGAATTTATCTAAAAAACCAATAAACTAAACTTCTAAAACGCTGTTCTCAGCATTTGCAAATGCATTCCAACGGTAGCTATCTGCTTCTGGGTCATTTAAAAATGTTCCGTCAACTAGGTATTTGAACTCAAAAGAATTTTCTTTTGGCAAATCAAAAGTTGCTTTGAATGTCCCGTTTTTTAATTTTGCTAATTCTCCTTCTGAAGGATTCCAATTGTTGAAATCCCCAATTACTGCAGCTGTATTTGCTTCTTTTGCTTCGATTGAAAAAGTAACTTTACAAACTGGCTTTGTTTTTATAACTTGTTTCTTAATTGCCATAACTATTTCATTTATAGATTAATGCCGCAAAGTAAAGCAATAAAAAGCAACTATTTATAACCTTAATACAGATTTGCTATTTTAGCAAAAACCCATCGTAAAAAAAAGTGAATTCCTATTTATTAAGGAATAATATTAGTATATTAAGGTATGAAAACGTTTACTTACTAAATTATTAGTATTTGCTTTTTATGTTTTTAAATAAATTCGTATCTTTAAAATCTAATATTATCATCTAATGGACGCAGAACAACACGAACTATATGAATACGCACAAAAAAGAATTAGTCAAAAAAAGCGATTGTATTTTCACTTTGTAATTTTACTTGTAGGGAGTTTATTTTTATTTGTTGCTAATAAATGGTTGAAATTTGAGGAAACATATGATTGGTATCTATGGGCCATAACCGGTTGGGTTTTTATTTTCATACTTCATGCTATCCATGTTTTTGTCATGAATCGTTTTATGGATAAAAATTGGGAACGTGTGCAAATTAACAAACTGATGACTTTGCAAAAGAGCAAAATAGAGGAATTAAAAACTGACATAGAAAATAAATAATAATGATTATTCTTATTGCTGCAGCAGCAAAAAATAATGCTTTAGGTAAAGACAATGATTTGATTTGGCATTTACCGGATGATTTTAAACGGTTTAAAACACTCACTTCTGGACATTATATCATCATGGGAAGAAAAACTTTTGAAAGCTTCCCGAAACCGTTACCAAATAGAACTCACATCGTAATTACGCGACAAAAAAACTACCATTCTGATGGTTGTTTCATTGTGGATAGTTTGGAAAAAGCTATCGAAATGGCTCCGAAAAACGAAGTCGTTTTTGTAATCGGCGGCGGAGAAATCTACAAACAATCCATAGAAATTGCCGATAAAATAGAACTTACCAGAGTGCATCATCATTTTGAAGCGGATACTTTTTTTCCAGAAATTGATAATAAAAAATGGGATTTGATTTCCGAAGAGTACCATCCAAAAGACGAAAAACACCTTTATGATTTTACGTTTGAAACGTATGTGAAAAGATAAATTGCAGCAACCTTTGGAATTTGTTATTTGTTTTTTTTTGAATTTCAATTTTTATTATTAGTATTTTTGCACTTCACTCGAGGCCAAATTGGCTGAATTGTGTGAAGCAAAAAAAAATACATGTCTAAATTGGTTACGCCATACAAAAATTCTACATTAGGTAAAAAAGAACAAGTTACCCAAATGTTTGATGCAATATCTACAAATTATGACGGATTAAATCGCATCATCTCTTTTGGAATTGATGTAAAATGGCGTAAAAAAGTAGTGGCTTTAGTTACTGAAAAAAATCCAGAAACGATTCTCGATATCGCAACAGGAACAGGCGATTTAGCCATTATGATGACCAAAACAAAGGCGAAAACTATTATTGGTTTAGACCTTTCGGCAGGAATGTTAGATGTTGGTAAAAAGAAAATCGAAGCCAAACAATTAACTGATAGAATAGAAATGGTGCTCGGCGACAGTGAAAATATTCCGTATTCAAATAATCATTTTGATGCCATAACGGTTTCTTTCGGAATTAGAAACTTTGAAAATCTAGAAAAAGGACTTTCCGAAATACTACGCGTTTTAAAACCAAATGGACTTTTTGTTATTTTAGAAACTTCCGTTCCCGAAAAAACCCCGTTCAAACAAGGATATTCTTTTTACACCAAATACATATTACCATTAATAGGAAGATTGTTTTCTAAAGACAATGTCGCTTATGGTTATTTATCAGAATCGGCTTCTCTTTTTCCATACGGAGAAAAATTAAACAATATTTTAAGTAAAATTGGGTTTATAGAGGTAAAAGCTATGCCACAAACATTTGGAGTAGCAACTATTTATACAGCATCAAAAAAATAATGCTACGTTATAGCATCACTATATGAGAAAGATATTTTTTATTTTATTTCTGATTTACACTTTACCATTCCATTCACAAACCAAAGGGATTTTTAGTAAAGATCCTATTATAAACTTAGAAAACTTTGATAAACAAAGGGTTTATTGGGGTTACTATTTAGGATTTAATGCTTATGATTTTAAAATTGATTATGTCAACACGCCTCAAACCGACATCGCTGTTAAAAATACTACTGGATTTAATGTAGGTTTGGTTGGGGATTTAAAATTACACGAATACATTAATTTGCGTTTTGAACCAGGACTTTACTACACATCACGAAAATTAACCTACGCTGGTTTTACAAGAACAATTGATGCCGAAAGAGACGTAAAATCAACCTATATACATTTTCCTTTATTAGTGAAATTCTCTTCGCTTCGATTTGGAAATGTTCGCCCCTATTTAGTTGGCGGAGCTTCTATGACACTGAATCTATCTAGTAATTCTAAATCAAAAGATGATAATTTAGAACAACGATTTAGAGTAAAACCATGGACTAAAAATTATGAACTTGGCTTTGGAATTGATTTATACTTAGAATACTTCAAATTCTCACCTTCTATTCGTGGTGTTTTTGGACTTGGGGACGAATTAATTAGAGATAATGACCCAAATAGTCCATGGACTGGTAACATAGATGCATTAAAAACTAGAGCTGTTTTTGTAAACTTTACTTTTCACTAAAAAACTTGATTAACTTTAATCACGTCTTTTAAATTCGCTCAAAAAAATGGCAGTAGCGGTTGCAACATTTAGACTTTCTGTTTTTTGTAATGCGCCAAAACGTGGAATCGCTAATTTCGTTTTTACCAATTGCGCTACTTCTTTGGAAATTCCGTTGGCTTCATTTCCGAAAACCAAAACGCCTTCTTCTGGTAATTTTTCTTTATACACATTTTTTCCATCCATAAATGTTCCGAAAATTGGCACTTTTACTTCTTTAAGATATTCTGGTAAATCGAGATAGGTTAAATTTACTCTAGCTATAGAACCCATTGTAGCTTGAATTACTTTTGGATTATAGACATCAACTGTTTCGTTAGAACAAACTATTTGATGTATTCCAAACCAATCACACAATCTAATTATTGTCCCTAAATTGCCGGGATCTCGAATAGTATCTAAAGCAACAATAAGCGAATTGGATTGAATTGGTATGTGTTTAGGTATTTTAAATAATGCCAAACAATTATTAGCTGTTGATAAACTACTTATTTTTTTCAACTCTACTTCAGAAATAAGTGTTTTTTTACTGAATTCAACCGACTTAAATAATTGCTCCGTATTGTATAAATGTTCTAAATCAAAATTTGATAGTAATAATTCTTGAATTACTTTTACGCCTTCAGCAATAAACAATCGATGTGATTGTCTGTGTTTTTTTTGTTGCAAACTAGTAATTAACTTTATTTGATTTTTACTAATCATAAAAAATGTACTTTTGAATTAAATTTTCACTTTTGAGTAAACACTTTACAAAAATATCATTATTTATTTTAATTGGAGCTATCCTAGTGTCATGTAATATAACTAAACGTGTCCCTAACCATAAAAGGTTGTTGTTTAAAAATGAAATAATTGATGGTAACAAAATAATCAAAGAAGACGACGTTTTTAATCAATTATATCAAAAATCAAACAGTTCAATTTTAGGATATAGATTGAGATTAAACATATATAATCTTGCCAAACAACATACAGATTCACTATATAAATTAAAATATACAAACGATCCAGATAAATATTATAGAAATGTCAAATTGCTTTCTAAAAAACAAGTGAATAGATTGGGCCATTCTTTTTGGTATGAAGGCATACATAATTTCTTAAAAGAAATTGGCGAAGCTCCAGTGATACTCGATACAAATAGCACTAAAAAATCATTAAGAAGATTAAAAGCTTATTATTATAATAAAGGTTATTTTGATGTAAAAACAAGTTATACATCCGACACTTCACAAATAAAAAAAGTGTCATTGAAATATAAAATTGAAAAAGGATCAGGTTATATTATTGACACTATTAAAACAGCAATAGCAACTCCAGCATTAGATTCGCTTTATAAAATCAAAAAGGGAGCATCATTTATTATTACTGGCAAACAATATACTACTGAAAATATAGACAATGAACGGAATAGAATCACTAATGATTTTAGAAATAACGGTGCGTTTTTCTTTCAACAAAATTATATTGAATACGATTTAGACACTATAAATACTGGCAAAAAAGTAAATATAACGCTAAATATAAACAACCAAATTATAAGAGAAAACGATTCTTCTAAAACACAATCCTTTAAAATTTATAAAATCAATAGAGTTAACATTTACACCGATTTTAACAATAAAAATAAAGTGCAAATAAAAGACAGTATCCAATATAAAGGGTTTAACTTATACAGTGAAGATAAATTAAAATACAGACCTAAAGCAATTACAAATGCCGTTTTTATTACACCTGGGAGCATATTTTCAGATGATAAAACGGCACTTACTATAAAATACCTTATCAATTTAAAAGTCTTTAATTATCCTTCTATACAATATGATATTGACCCGAAAGATGAAAATGGTTTAATAGCAAATATTTATTTATTGCCTAGAAAAAAATACACTTTTGGTGCCTCAGCCGATTTTACTCGTTCCAATATTCAAGATTTTGGAATCTCAGGAAACACAACTGTAGGTATTCGAAATGTCTTTAATGGTGCAGAAACATTTGAAATAGGTCTTAGAGGAACCATTGGTGCATCACGAAAAGTGGCAAATCCAAATAATACATTCTTTAATATTTCTGAATTTGGAGTTGATGCAAAATTAAATTTCCCTAGACTACTTTTCCCAATAAATACCGAGCGACTCATTAAAAAATACATGATTCCGTATACTACTTTTAGTGTTGGTTTTGCCAAGCAAACCAATATTGGTCTCGACAAACAAAACTTCACCTGTGCCTTGACTTACAATTGGACGCCAAAAAAGAACCGAACCGCACGTTTCGATTTGTTTAATGTGCAATTTGTTAAAAATGTAAATATTGGTAATTACTTTAATATTTACCAATCGTCATATGAGAATTTATCTATTATAGCAAGTAATCCAGCTTATGGGTTCAATGATCCTATTTATTATAATCTTGACGGAACTTTAAAAATAGAAAGTGGAACCAACGCATTCTTAAATGCTGTGTTAGGACCCAATCCAACAATTTTTACTTCCGAAACCGATTTAAAAAACATCCGAAGTATTAACGAAAGGAAAATTCGTCTTACCGAAAACAATTTGATTTTCGCATCGAGTTATAGCTATTCTCGAACTACAAAAAGAGATATCGCCGACGAACATTATTACGCTTTCAAGGGCAAAATTGAATCGGCTGGAAATTTCTTGTCTCTACTAGCCAGAGCTTCCAAACAATTAAAAAATCAAAGTGGCGCCAATACCTTTTTTGAAGTCGAATACTCGCAATATATAAAAGGAGAATTGGAATACATAAAGCATTGGGATTTACATAGGAAGAAAGTCCTCGCCGTAAGATGGTTTGGTGGCATTGCTATTCCCTACGGAAACTCCAAAAGCGTTCCGTTCTCCCGAAGTTACTTTGGAGGAGGAACAAACGACAACCGCGCTTGGCAACCATACAGTTTAGGCCCCGGCAGTAGCGGCGGCATCAATGATTTCAATGAAGCGAATATGAAATTGGCGCTAAATGCTGAACTTCGATTTAATATTGCTGGCGCTTGGAATGGTGTTTTATTTGCCGATATTGGTAATATCTGGAATGTACTTGACAATGTTGAAGACGAAAAATACAAATTCCAAGGTTTAAAATCACTTACAGATGTAGCTGTAGGAACTGGATTTGGAATTCGATATGATTTTGGAATATTTGTTATTCGTGGCGAATTAGGGTTCAAAACATACAATCCAGCAAATGCAGAAAATGAGAAATGGCTAAAAGATTTTAATTTCTCACAATCGGTTATAAATATTGGAATTAATTATCCATTCTAAATTCAGAAATTATTATTTTTGTAACCTTAACTAATTTACAACTTATAAATGTCACATACAATCAAACCCGGTGTTGCAACAGGAGATGAAGTTCAAGCGATTTTTAGCTACGCAAAAGAAAAAGGATTTGCACTTCCAGCAGTAAATGTAACAGGTTCAAGTACTGTAAATTGTGTTATGGAAACCGCAGCAAAATTAAATGCTCCCGTAATTATACAATTCTCTAATGGTGGCGCTCAATTTAATGCTGGTAAAGGATTGTCAAATGAAAATGAAAAGGCAACTATCGCTGGTGGTATTGCTGGTGCAAAACACATTCATACTTTGGCAGAAGCGTATGGTGCTACTGTAATTTTACATACCGATCATTGTGCTAAGAAATTATTACCATGGATTGACGGTTTGTTAGATGCTTCTGAAAAACATTTTGCCGAAACTGGAAAACCGTTGTATTCTTCGCACATGATTGACTTATCGGAAGAACCAATTCATGAAAATATCGAAATCTGTAAAACCTATTTAGCACGAATGAGCAAAATGGGAATGACACTTGAAATCGAACTCGGAATTACAGGTGGCGAAGAAGATGGTGTAGACAATTCAGATGTTGACAGCTCAAAACTATATACTCAACCTGATGAAGTTGCCTATGCTTATGAAGAGTTAATGAAAGTGAGTCCGCGATTTACAATTGCCGCAGCTTTCGGAAATGTACACGGTGTTTACAAACCTGGAAATGTGAAATTAACACCAAAAATCTTGAAAAATTCGCAAGATTATGTGCAGAATAAATTCAATACGGGTCACAATCCCGTTGATTTTGTTTTCCACGGCGGATCGGGTTCTACTTTAGAAGAAATTCGCGAAGCCATTTCTTATGGCGTGATTAAAATGAATATTGATACCGATTTGCAATTCGCATTTACCGAAGGAATTCGCGATTATATGACATCCAAAATTGACTATTTAAAAACACAAATTGGAAGTCCAGAAGGCACTGATTCGCCAAATAAAAAACACTACGATCCAAGAAAATGGATGCGTGAAGGCGAAATGACTTTCAACAAAAGATTAGAACAGGCGTTTGCCGATTTGAATAACGTAAATACTTTATAAAATTTGTTTCAAGTTTAAGGTTTCAAGTTTAAAAAAACTAGTAACTTGAAACTTGAAACTTTTTAACCTTAAACAAAAAATAATGGCTTGGTTTAAAAGAACAGAAAAAGGGATTACCACCGCAACAGAAGACAAAAAAGACGTTCCAAAAGGACTTTGGTACAAATCGCCAACGGGGAAAATAATTGATCAAGATGAGCTAGCCAGAAATTTATGGGTGAGTCCAGAAGACGATTTTCATGTACGTATTGGTAGTGCCGAATACTTTGAAATTTTATTTGACAACAATGAATTCAAAGAATTGGATGCCAAGATGACTTCGAAAGATCCGCTTGGATTTGTCGATACCAAAAAATATTCCGACCGTTTGAAAGACGTTATGGACAAAACCAAATTGAAAGATGCAGTGCGTACTGCTGTCGGAAAATCGAAAGGAAAGGATTTGGTGGTTTGTTGTATGGATTTTGTTTTCATTGGCGGTTCGATGGGAGCTGTTGTGGGAGAAAAAATAGCACGTGGAATTGACCATTCTATAAAAAACAACATTCCGTTTGTGATGATATCCAAATCGGGTGGCGCACGTATGATGGAAGCTGCGTATTCGTTAATGCAATTGGCAAAAACCTCTGCGAAATTGGCGCAATTAGCAGAAGCTAAAATTCCGTATATTTCATTGTGTACCGATCCTACAACAGGAGGAACAACGGCTTCATACGCAATGTTGGGCGATATTAATATTGGTGAACCTGGTGCTTTAATTGGGTTTGCCGGACCAAGAGTAGTGAAAGATACTACAGGTAAAGATTTACCGGAAGGATTTCAAACCTCTGAATTTTTATTGGAACACGGATTTTTAGATTTTATCGCACACCGAAAAGAACTGAAAAACAAAATCAATTTATATGTCGATTTGATTTTGAATGAAGAAATAAGATAAAAAAACCGCCAAGTTAAATAATAACAAGGCAGTTTTTTAACTAACTAAAACTATTTAATTATAACTTGATGATTCTCTGTATGACCATCATTGCTTATTTTAAGAATATAAATCCCTTTTTCTAAATTTTTTACATCCATAATCGGATTATCAATCTGAATTTCAAGTCTTTTTCTTGAAACAAATAGCATATCATATAGTTCAGCAGTTATATGCTGATTTTTTAGATTTATATTTTTATTGTCATTTACATTTATTGTGATAAAATCTGATGATGGATTTGGCGATATAGTAAACATAGTTGGAACACTAGCCATTCTTTGACTAATCGGTAAGAGTTCACTAATATCAAATAAAAGATCCGTCCAAGCAGACCAACCACAGGAATTTCTTGCTCTAACTGATACACCTGTTGAACCTACACTATTAGCACATATACTTCTGCTGTCTCTTGTTCCGTTTAATGTAATTAAGTCATTTAAAGGTAAAAATTCCCAATTAGAATCGACTAATGCTTCGGCTGCAGATAATCCTGTAAAATTGGCAGTAATTTTATCAGAAGTATTTAATTGTGGAATTGAGAATGAAAGATTATCTATTGGAGATATACACAGTCTTCGTATACTATCTTTTCCTAAAAATGTAAAACTAACAAAAGTTGGACCACCACCATTTATTAACAACGTTTTTGTTGCAGTTTGACCACAAGCATTAGTTATTAAAGCCGTT
>JAYVFV010000009.1:0-6512 GCA_043772885.1 Flavobacteriales bacterium | reverse complement strand
TGCATTCGGTGTGCGGATTGTTGCACGATAATTTTAGAATGAGCACTTTAGATTACGGACATATTATGGAATGTGGCTTTAAACTAGAAAACGATGTTAATGCTTATTCTAAAATTTTACGATTGGCATGCTTCAATGTGTTGGCACATAACAAGGACGATCACAGCAAAAACTTTTCTTTTTTAATGGATAAAAATGGCAATTGGAAATTTGCTCCGGCGTATGATTTAACGTTTTCTAATTCGTCGTATGGATTTCACAGTACTACCGTTGCAGGCGAAAGTAAAAATCCAACGCTGCAACATCTAAAGGAATTGGCAAAGCATTTCGGAATTAAAAATCCAACTCCAATTTTTGATGAGGTAACGCATTCTATTTCTCAATTTAATGAAATTGGTGTTAACCTCGGAATAAGTAAAGACAGTATGAAATTGATTAGTAACAGTTTGAAAATCTGATACTAAAAAACCACTCGTAATTGAGCGGTTTTTTTATACACCATCTTGTCATTGAGAGGAATGTCTCAACGCAATCTTGTCATTCCGAGGAACGAGGAATCTCAAAGTCAGTTTTTTTATCTGAAGCTATTTCCAGCTTTTCACTGCAATCTTTTATTCCGTTGCACTTCATAAAAGGATTTCCGTTGCAATCTGGGCTAGGGCTGTATTGCTACAATGTTGTCATTCCGACGGAGGAGGAATCTCATTTAGTTAGGCACGGTTGCAAATCCGCGCTAGGGTATTGTTTTTTACTGTTCCTCAAAGAAATCTTCATCTAACTGTTTAACTTCGTATGTAGCTTTAATTTGTATCCCTACGTTGAATTCGTGCATTAAATCAACTAATTTATTTCCGTCTAATAATATTATTTTATGATGAGCATTTTTTGCCTTTTCAATTGCGCCGACATCAAATAAAGAAGTTGTTACAAAAACTCCTTTATTTGTATCACCACTCATTGCTCCAATAAAATTTCTAATGTCTTTTTCACGAACTTTATTTTCACTAAACCTTTTTGCTTGAATATAAATTTTATCTAAACCAAGCTTGTCTTCGTTTATTATTCCATCAATTCCTCCATCGCCTGATTTTGAGGTTTCAATGAATTCTCCATAACCCATTTTTTTTAGTAAAATTAATATTACTTTTTCAAAATAATACGGATCAATAGTTTTTAGTTTTTCTAGCAAATCATTTTTTACATCTTTTTCAATTTGATAAAAACCAGTGTCGATTAAATCTTGTGGTGAAGAATTGATAATTTCTTTTAGCTCACTTTTTTCAGAGATGTTTTTTGAACTTTCTTCTGAATAAAAATTCACAATTCCAGAGTCCTCAACTACTGTCTTTAAGGATAATTCGGATTTTTGTTTTAAACCTTTTTCAGTAATCTTTACATTTCCTCTTTCAGGATAAAATATATAACCTCCTTTTTTTAAATATGATTTTCCCCAAGCAATTCTGTTATTAACTAAATTTTCACCTGATTTTGTTTTTTCTAATAATTGTTCATCTGTTAGTTGTGAAAAATATCTTTCAATAACCAATTTTTGTAATTCTCTTGTGTGAATTGTTTCTCCACTACTCAATATTTCCAAAATTGGATTAAAAGTTTCGTGAAATTTTGGTATTTCTATATTCATTTGTTTAATAAATGTTTGTTCATACGGTTCTCCGTCAACATAAATGCTAACAATTTAATATCAACAACAAACCTAACAAAAAATTGCTTACAAAAACAACAGTAAAACTACCTGTTTTAAAACAAACCAATTAATAATCAATGATTTATCCATAACCAACAAACCCCTAGCCCAGATAGCAGTGGAAATCCTTTTATGAAGTGCAACGGAATAAAAGATTGCAACGAATAGCTGGAAATAGCTACAGATAAACATGAGATTGCTTCGTGCTTCGCAATGACTGCTACAGAAAGAATCAGCAAAATTAGCGGCAGATTGCTTCGTGTCCCGAAAAAATCGGGACAAGCTCTCGCAATGACCTTTCCTCGCAATGACATTCGTGGAAATTCGTGGAATTCGTGGCAACCCTATTTCGGCAAATTCGCACACAAAAAAAACCCGCTCATCACTGAACGGGTTTTACTTAGCTAAAATATTAGCTTATGCTTCAAAAGGAATTACAGAAACAAACGACTTGTTGTCGGCTTTTTTCTGAAATTTCACAACGCCATCAACTCTTGCATGTAAAGTATGATCTTTACTGATGTAAACGTTTTCACCTGGATTGTGTTTTGAACCTCTTTGTCTTACGATAATGTTACCGGCAATAGCAGCTTGTCCACCATAAATCTTAACGCCTAAACGTTTTGATTCTGATTCTCTACCATTCTTCGAACTACCGACACCTTTCTTGTGAGCCATGATGTTTTAGGTTTTATAGGTTATTACTCTTGTGTATCTTCTGTTTTTGGCTTCTTTGGAGCTGCTTTTTTAGGAGCTGCTTCTTCCGTTGCTTTTTCCGCTTTAGGAGCCGCTTTCGCTTTCTTAGGAACTTCTGCTACTTCTTCAGTTGCTGCTGCCGGAGCTTTTTCTGCTTTTGGAGCTGGAGCCGCTTCTGCTTTTGCCGCTTTTTTACCACCTGTCGCTGAAACCCCTTCAATAAGGATTTGAGTTAAGTATTGACGGTGTCCGTTTCTCTTTTTGTAACCTTTTCTTCTTTTCTTTTTGAAAACGATTACTTTATCACCTTTTAAGTGTTGTAACACTTTGGCTTCTACTGAAGCACCTTCTATAGCTGGGGCGCCTAAAGTGATTGTGCCAGCGTCATCCAATAAAAGAACTTTGTCAAAAGAAACTTTTGATCCTTCTTCATTAGATAAACGGTTAACATAAACCTTTAAGTCTTTGCTTACTTTGAATTGTTGCCCTGCTATCTCTACGATTGCGTACATAACAAATTGTTTAATTAATTTTTGAGTGTGCAAATATATAACTTTTTATCGTTCACACAACCCAAAAGTAAAAAAGTTTTACTGACTATCAGTTACTTTATGACAATGTGTAGTTTTAGTATATTGCGTCTTTCCCGCGTATGCGGGAATCCATAGAGGTGAAAAGATAGATTCCCGCCTACGCGGGAAAGACGCGTCTGTAGTGTAATATATCTTACTTGGCCCGGCCTCAGGATCTGCAGGCGAGTGTCAATCAATTGAAAAAGCCGTAAAAAGAAAAGCTGTTTGAGGCTTCAGCCGAGTTCTTTTCTTTTAGGATTTGAAATTGAAATTGACCGCCGAAGATTCATAGCCTTGATTTTTTGTTTCTTTTGTATCAAGACAAAAGAAAATAAATTACTTTTGGTGTAACAAACTTCACTATTAATTAACTAATAGTTTCAATCACCAAAAAATAGTTATTTTTTTATGAAAAAATCATTAATTGCTTTAAGTTCAGTGCTTATGCTAGGAGGAACCGCTTTTGCTCAGAAGGTCGCTTTTGAGGAATACAATTTAGACAACGGAATGCATGTGATTCTTCACAACGACGCGTCGGCACCAGTTGTTATTACATCGGTAATGTACCACGTAGGTGCAAAAGATGAAAACCCAGAAAGAACGGGTTTTGCTCACTTTTTCGAACACTTACTTTTCGAAGGAACCGAGAACATTAAAAGGGGAGAATGGTTTAAAATTGTAACTTCAAATGGAGGAACCAACAACGCCAACACTTCTGATGACAGAACATATTATTTTGAAGTTTTTCCATCAAATAATTTAGAATTAGGTTTGTGGATGGAATCCGAGCGGTTAATGCATCCTGTAATCAATCAAATCGGAGTAGATACACAAAACGAAGTAGTAAAAGAAGAAAAACGGCTGCGTGTTGACAATCAACCTTACGGAAATTTATTTGCTGAAGTAAAGAAAAGTTTGTTTACAAATCACCCGTACCGTTGGGCAACTATCGGTTCAATGGCACATTTGGATGCAGCTACATTGAAGGAATTTCAAGATTTCAACAAGAAATTCTATTCGCCTAACAACGCTGTTTTAGTAGTGGCAGGTGATTTAAGAGATATGGCTAAAACGAAAGAATGGGTTCAAAAATATTTCGGACCAATTCCAAGAGGAGAGAAAATTACAAAACAAACATTTGTAGAAGCACCAATTACACAAACGATTAAAGCGACTTACGAGGATTCAAACATTCAAAAACCAATGTACATTACGGCGTATAGAACGCCTTCAATGAAAACGCGTGATGCAAGAGTGTTGGACATGATTTCTACGATTTTAAGTGACGGTAAAAGTTCCCGTTTGTACAAAAAAATTGTAGACGATAAGAAAATGGCACTTCAAGCAGGAGCTTTCAGCAACAGCCAAGAAGATTACGGAATGTACATCATTTATGCGATGCCTCAAGGCGAAGCTACTGGAGCCGATTTACTAAAAGAAATTGATGAGGAAATTGTAAAAATGCAAACCGAATTGATTTCTGAAAAAGATCTTGAAAAATTGAAAAATGTGTACGATAGTAATTACGTAGACAGCAACTCAAGTGTAGAAGGTATTGCCGAAAATTTAGCTTCTTACTATTTATTATATGGCGATGTAAATTTGGTGAACACCGAAATAGAAATGTACCGTTCGATTACTCGTGAAGAAATTAGAGACGTTGCGAAGAAATATTTAAATCCAAACCAACGCTTGGTTTTGGATTATGTTCCTGCAAAAGACAAAGCGGAAGCGAAATAAATAAACTAAAAAGAAAAATGAGAAATTCAATAATTATACTTTCAAGCTTGTTTTTAACTATGACTATGCAAGCACAAAACAGACCACAACCAAAACCAGGACCAGCTCCAACGATAAATATTAAGAAACCAGTTTCTTTTGTTTTACCTAACGGATTAAAGGTATTAGTAGTAGAAAACCACAAACTACCAAGAGTAGCTTTTAACCTTTCAATAGACAATTCTCCTTATACACAAGGAAATAAAAAAGGAGTTGCTAATTTATCAAGTAGCTTAATTGGAAACGGTTCTACTACAATATCAAAGGATGCTTTTAATGAAGAAGTAGATTTTCTTGGAGCCGATATTAATTTTTACTCTTCCGGTGCTTCGGCAAGTGGATTGTCGAAATACGCAAAAAGAATCCTCGAGTTAATGGCAGATGGTGCTTTAAATCCAAATTTCACTCAAGAAGAATTTGACAAAGAAAAAGACAAATTAATTGAAGGATTAAAAACACAAGAAAAAAGCGTTCCTGCTGTTGCGGGTCGTGTAGAAAACGTATTGGTTTATGGTAAAAGTCATCCTTACGGAGAATATTTATCAGAAGAAACAATCAAAAATGTTTCTCTAGCGGATGTAAAAGCGAATTATGCTTCCAATTTTGTTCCAGAAAAAGCGTATTTAGTAATCATTGGAGACATTAATTACAAGGATACTAAGAAAATGGTTGAGAAATTATTTGGTCCTTGGGTAAAAGCAAAAGCGCCACAATTGACGTATTCGGCACCAAGCAATGTGCAATACACGCAAATCAATTTTGTGGATATGCCCAATGCAGTACAATCGGAAATTTCATTGGTAAATACCGTTAATTTAAAAATGTCTGATCCTGATTTCTTCCCAGTAATAGTTGCCAATCAAGTTCTTGGTGGCGATTTCAACAGTTACATTAATATGAACTTAAGAGAAGCGCATGGTTGGACCTACGGTGCACGTTCTAGTGCCGGAATTGATAAATTTACGGTGAGTAAATTCAAAGCCAATTCGCAAGTAAGAAATGCCGTTACCGATAGTGCGGTGGTCGAATTCCTTAAAGAAATCAAAAGAATTAGAACAGAGAAAGTAACTGATGAAACGTTAAACAACGTAAAAGCAGGTTATGTAGGTAAATTTGTTATGGGAGTTGAAAAACCACAAACCGTTGCTCGTTATGCGTTGAACATTGAAACAGAAGGTTTGCCAGCCGATTTTTATGAGAATTACATCAAAAACATCCAAGCGGTTACTGCTGACGATGTGATGAGAGTGGCTAATAAATATTTCCTTGCGGATAATACGAGAATTATCATTACCGGAAAAGGTTCGGAAGTGATTTCAGGCTTAGAGAAATTAAAAATTCCAATGTTCTATTTTGATAAATTCGGAAATCCAACAGAAAAACCAGCGATGAAAAAAGCGGTTCCTGCCGGAGTTACCGTAAAAACAGTAATGGATAATTACATCAAAGCTATTGGCGGTGATAAAGCGGTAGCCAATGTAAAAACATTATATGTATCAGGAACTGCAACTGTTGAAGGAGCACCAGGACCAATTGTTTATACGTCTAAAAAAGATGCAAAAGGGAAATCGTTTTTCAAAATGGAAATGGAAGGAATGGGCGAATTATCCCGACAAGTAATCGGAGATAAAAGCGGTTATTCTCAAGCACAAGGACAAAAAAAGGATTTCACTCCAGAAGAATTTGCTGATAAAAAAACTACTGCTACTACTTTTGAAGAATTGGTTTTAACCAATAAAGCAGATGTTACCCTTGACGGA
>JAYVFV010000008.1:0-2348 GCA_043772885.1 Flavobacteriales bacterium | reverse complement strand
GATGTGAAACGTTAGAAGTCACTTCTGTCATCACTACAATAGAAGGATCATTAGCAACGGCCTGGATAATTTCGTCGTCTATTTCGTTAGGATCGTTGACACCGATAAGAATTAATTTCTTCTTTGCCGAGTTCCAGATATTGGTGCAGGCAATAATGTGTTCGATGGAAATACTTTTAAAAACTTTTGCAAAGCCTGATAACGTTGGATCGACGATTAACTTTTTTGTAGTTAAATATAAAGGTTCTTCAAAAGGCGCATTGATGTGCGTCGGTCCTTTTCGAGTGCGAGCAGTCGTAATCGCTTCGTTTATTTTGAAATCATTTTCTGCCGTTTCGCCCTCAGTCAAATTTGCATTATATAAGGAGTGATTTTGAAACACGTTCATTTGACGAATGGTCTGACCATCTCCAATGTCAATTTTGTTCAACGGTCGATCAGCAGAAATCACAATTAATGGAATTTGGCTGTAAAAGGCTTCCGCAAACGCAGGATAATAGTTCAATAATGCGGATCCAGAAGTGCAAACTAATGCTACCGGTTTATTGATTTGTTGCGCTATTCCAAGAGCAAAAAAACCAGCACATCGTTCATCGGCAATGCTATAACACGTAAACTTAAGATTGTACGTAAATCCTATTGTCAAGGGCGCATTTCTAGAACCTGGAGAAATAACGATATGTTCAACACCTTTAGCCAAACATATTTGGATAATACTTTGCGCTAAAGGAATTTTAGGATATATCATTGGCTCATCAAATGAAGCGCAAAAATACAAAGTAAAAGGCTAATTTAGCGTTTCTTTAAGAGCATAATTCTAAAAAAACAGAATATATTTGTTGATGTAAATCTTTCTAAATTGAATATTTTTTGATGAAAAGTCTTTGTTTACTTGCGCTCCTTGCGTCTCTTTTGATTTTTTCCCTGCCAATGAGTGCTCAAAAGAAATTAGATTTTGATGAAAGTGGCTACCAATCTGTATTAGCTCGCGCTAAGAAGGAACACAAACCAATCTTTTATATGATGTATGCTTCGTGGTGTACGCATTGTAATAAAATGAAAAGCGAAGTTTTTACGGATACTTTGGTGATTAGTTTTATGAAAAGGAATTTTATCTGTGCATGGCAAGACGTTGAGCAAGGAGAAGGTGATTTTTTTAGAAAGAAATTTGGTATTCGATTCTATCCAACATTCCTTTTTTTAAATGAAGACGGTAAAGAATTGTACAATACAAGTGGGGAATTTACCTCTGCTACCTTTATTAGCGAAGCGCAGAATTCTTTAATTAAAGAAAAACAATTGACTTATTTAGAAGAACAGTTCTTAGCTGATATAAGCAATAGCGATAAATGTTTGGCTTACTTGACGGCACTGAATAAGGGACGTGACCGCAATTTATTGTCTCCAATCGCACATCAGTACTTAGCCACGCAGAGCGAAGACCAACTAGTTACTGCAAACAATTGGAAAATTATTGCCAATGGCGTAACCGATCCGCAGTCTAGGGAGTTTCAGTATGTTTTGAATCATCAAAAGGAGTTTGAGTCGGTTGCCTCTGCCAAGAGAGTTCAAAGAAAAATAGAGAATATTGTAGTAGAATTGCTCACACCCGCTTTAGAATACAAAGATACCATCACCTATACTAAGAAGCGGTTGATTGCAAAATCTATACAGACTGCAAAAAACGATTCGTTAGTCAACTCGTTTGATATGCAAATGGCGGAGCGTACCAAGAATTGGAAAAAATACAAGCAGATTTCCATGGCATCGATGGACAAATATTACGCTAAAGATGTCAAAACCTTGAAAGATGTTGCTAGTAATTATTTGAAAAACATCAATGATTCCAAAGGTTTAAATTCTGCTATCGGATGGGCCAAACAAGCGGTCACAATCGTGGATACCTATGACAATCTAATACTTTTGGCGCGATTGTATCAAAAAAATAAAAATACTAAAGAAGCCATTCAATATGCAAATGCTGCGAAAAACAAGAATGGATCGATTGGCTTTAGCACCAAAGAGGCGGACGAATTATTGCTCGAATTAAATTCAAAGCATTAAACAATGAATGTAATCATTAGAAATGCAACCACGGAAGATATACCACAAATACTAGAAATAGTCAACCATGCCATTTTGCATACCACTTCAAACTATTTGTACGATGTGCAAACTTTGGAAAAACAGTTGCATTGGTTTGAGGAGAAAAAATCTAAAAAATTCCCCATCATTGTTGCTGATCATAATGGAACTGCCATTGGATTCGGAACTTACGGCACCTTTCGAGAAAAAATTGGCTATCAGTTTACTGTTGAGCACTCCGTTTACGTTGCACCAGAATTTAT
>JAYVFV010000007.1:0-6554 GCA_043772885.1 Flavobacteriales bacterium | reverse complement strand
TGTAAAATACGATTTTGCTTTATTCGGATTGGGCGTTTTTGAGAAGTTTTAAAATTCGTAATTGCTTCGCCAGTTCAAAAAATAAACATATTTATTTTTTTCGGGTCCTAATTATTAATTCGTAATTTACTTTTTTATTCCTATTTTTGCTAAAACCAAAACACAACAAACAAACATGCTTATCATTGGAATTGCTGGCGGAACAGGTTCTGGAAAAACAACTGTGGTTCACCAAATTATGAATGAATTACCAGAAACGGAAGTCGGAATAATTTCGCAAGATTCCTATTACAAAGAGAATATCGGAATGAGTTACGAAGAACGAAGCAACATCAACTTTGATCATCCAAGAGCAATCGACTTTGAACTTCTAGTACGGGATTTAAAGGATTTAAAAGCGGGCAAAATCATCGACCAACCAGTTTACTCGTTTGTAACGCACAACAGAACCGACGATACGATTTCGACACATCCACGAAAAGTGATGATTGTAGAAGGAATTTTGATTTTTTCCAATCCTGAATTACGTGATTTATTCGACATAAAAGTTTTCGTTCACGCCGATTCTGATGAGCGATTAATCCGACGTTTAAAACGTGATATTGCCGAACGTGGTCGCGATATGGAGGAAGTGCTAAATCGCTACCAAACCACACTAAAACCAATGCACCAACAGTTCATCGAACCGACCAAAGCTTTTGCCGATATCATCATTCCGAACGATAAATACAACACCGTAGCAATCGACGTCGTTCGTGCCGTAATCAACCAAAGACTTACTTAATTTAAATGAAAAACTGGTACAATAACTTAATTAAGAGCTATCCTTTCCTAAAATTTATTGGAAATCGATACGTTATTGTATTCCTTTTTTTTATCATTTGGATGCTTTTTTTAGACAACACTTCCTATATCGAACAGCGTGTCTTAAACAATCAAATAGACGAACTCGAAGATAATAAAACCTATTATCAAGACGAAATCAAAAAAGACAACAAAAGCATTAAAAACCTCAAAAATCCTGGTCAAACTGAACGTTATGCACGTGAAAAATATTATATGAAACGCGACAGTGAAGACATTTACATCATCGAATATGAAGAAGACGAAATGCGCAAAAAAGATTCTATTGCGAAGTTGCAGTAGCAGTCATTGCGAGAGCTTGTCCCGATTTTTTCGGGAAACGAAGACACTCAAGCGTAGCGAACAGAGCGTTAGCTAATCTCATATTACAATTTGAAGCAAATGTTTAGACATTTTAACAACAGTAGTCCTGCTTTCCGTTTCAATCTTTTTTTAAATTGCCACGGGTTTAAACCCATGGCAATTTAAAAAAAGGATTTCCACTGCAATCAGGGCTATTTAACAACCTTTTAGAATAAAACAACCGTGGCTGACAACAATTTATTTCAAGATTTCGAATCCGTTTCTTCCAAACAATGGAAGCAACAAATTCAGTACGAACTCAAAGGTGCCGATTATAACGACACGCTCGTTTGGGAAAGTCCAGAAGGCATCAAAGTAAAACCGTTTTACCACAGCGACGAATCGACCCGAGGCGAAGCCGAACTGGGCGGAGCCAAATCAAAGTACCAAATCAACACGCCAAAAAACGCCTTTTCAATCGTACAAAATATCTTTGTTCACGACACAAAAATGTCGAACCAACGGGCATTAGACGCCTTGCAACGCGGCGCAGAAAGTATTCATTTTACTATCGAAAACGATTCGATTTCGATAGGAGATTTGATGCAAAACCTTCCTTTAGAAAAACCAACGTATTACTTTCATTTGCCTTTTTTATCAGTAAATTTTGTAACAAAAATCAACGCTTTTGCTACAACAAACAAAGCCAATTGTATCATACAAATGGATCCAATCGGGCAACTTTGTAAAGACGGAAACTGGTTCGAAAATTTAGACAAAGATTTTTACAACCTAAATGAAATGGCAACTAAAGCGACTGTTCCGTTTATAACTATCAGTTCCAAAATATACCAAAACGCTGGAGCTAATATGGTGCAACAATTGGCCTATACGTTATCACATATTAACGAATATTTCAACAGAATTCCATTCCTAAACCAACCCATAACTATTGAAGTTTCCGTTGGGACTAATTACTTTTTTGAAATTGCCAAACTGCGTGCAATGCGATTATTGTTTTCAACTTTAGCTAAGGAATACAATCATAATTTCGATTGTCATATTCTGGTAACACCAACCAAACGCAACAAAACGATTTACGATTACAACGTGAATATGTTGCGCACAACAACCGAATGCATGAGTGCAATCTTAGGAAATGCCAACGCTATTTCTAATTTGCCTTACGATAATTTGTACCACAAAGACAACGAATTTGGCGACCGAATTGCGAGAAATCAATTGCTGGTTTTAAAACACGAAAGCTATTTTGACAAAGTCAACAATCCCGCAGACGGAGCGTATTACATTGAAAACATCACCGAACAATTAGCCGAAAAAGCATTGTTGTTATTTAAAGAAATTGAAGAAAAAGGTGGTTTCATCACGCAATTAATTGAAGGAACTATCCAAAAGAAAATTCAGGAAAGCGCTCAAAAAGAACAGGATTTATTCGACACTGGAAAAGAAGTTTTGTTGGGAACAAATAAATATCCAAACAAAAATGACCGCATGAAACACGATTTAGAATTGTATCCGTTCGTAAAACAAAATCCGCGTAAAACATTGATTACGCCAATAATAGAAAAACGATTGGCTGAGAAGTTAGAACAAGAACGTTTATCTCAAGAGTAAAACTATGAGAAAGAACATACAAAATATTAAGTTAGAAGTACGAAGTACAAAGTTAGAAGTTAATTCCAACGCAACCGACGACTTTCTAACTGCCGAAAACATCGAACTAAAACCAATCTATTCTCCAAACGATACTGAAGGATTAGAACATCTTGATTTTGCAGCTGGTTTCGCACCCAACTTACGCGGTCCTTATGCAACTATGTACGTTCGAAGACCATGGACGATTCGTCAGTATGCCGGATTTTCAACCGCAGAAGACAGCAATGCTTTTTACAGAAGAAATTTAGCTGCAGGTCAAAAAGGACTTTCCGTAGCTTTCGATTTAGCAACACATCGAGGTTACGATTCTGATCACGAACGCGTTTTTGGCGATGTTGGAAAAGCGGGAGTTGCGATTGACTCAGTAGAAGATATGAAAATATTATTCGACCAAATTCCACTTGGTGAAATGTCGGTTTCCATGACAATGAACGGCGCCGTTTTACCCATTTTAGCATTTTATATCGTCGCAGCCGAAGAGCAAGGTGTCGCTCCCGAGTTGCTTTCGGGAACCATACAAAACGATATTTTAAAGGAGTTCATGGTGCGAAATACGTACATCTATCCACCTACTCCATCCATGAAAATCATTGCTGATATTTTTGAATATACGAGTAAAAAAATGCCGAAGTTCAACTCGATTTCGATATCGGGTTACCACATGCAAGAAGCGGGTGCAACCGCCGATATTGAACTGGCATACACTTTAGCAGACGGATTAGAATACATTAGAACGGGTTTAGCAACCGGAATGAACATCGATGAGTTCGCGCCACGCTTATCTTTTTTCTGGGCAATTGGTATGAACCATTTTATGGAAATCGCAAAAATGCGTGCCGCCAGAATGTTGTGGGCAAAATTGCTAAAACAGTTTCATCCAAAAGACGAAAAATCATTGGCATTACGAACGCACTGTCAAACGTCGGGTTGGAGTTTAACCGAACAAGATCCGTTTAATAATGTAGCACGAACCGTTATCGAAGCAGCCGCTGCTGCTTTTGGCGGAACACAATCACTACACACCAATGCACTCGACGAAGCCATTGCTTTACCTACCGATTTCTCGGCACGAATTGCCAGAAATACACAAATCTATTTACAAGAAGAAACTAAAATATGTAAAACTGTCGATCCTTGGGCGGGAAGTTATTATGTTGAAAGTTTGACGAATGAAATTGCACAAAACGCTTGGAAGTTAATTGAAGAAGTGGAAGAATTGGGAGGAATGACCAAAGCCATCGAAGCTGGAATTCCGAAATTGCGCATAGAAGAAGCCGCGGCTCGTAAGCAAGCACGTATTGATAGTAGTCAAGATATTATTGTTGGAGTCAACAAATATCGTTTAGAAAAAGAAGATCCATTACAGATTTTGGATGTGGATAATGACATGGTTCGCAAGCAACAAATTGAACGATTGAACCAAATAAAAGCTTCACGCGATAACGAAAAAGTGAATGCGTGTTTACAAAAATTAACCGAAGCCGCTAAGGCATGCATAGCTCCCGATTTTTATCGGGAGAAAAAAGATGATGTAAATTTAGTATCTTTAGCCGTAGAAGCTGCCCGAAACCGAGCCACATTAGGTGAAATTAGTGATGCTCTCGAAGTAGTTTTTGGTAGGTATAAAGCACAAATTAGATCTTTCAGCGGCGTGTACAGTAAAGAAATAAAAAACGACGAAAGCTTTGGAAAAGCAAAACAATTGACCGATGCCTTCGCTAAAAAAGAAGGTCGTCGCCCACGGATTATGATTGCCAAAATGGGACAAGACGGTCACGATCGTGGTGCTAAAGTTGTCGCTACGGGTTACGCCGATTTGGGTTTTGATGTCGATATTGGTCCGTTATTTCAAACACCTGCCGAAGCCGCCAAACAAGCTGTAGAGAACGATGTACACATTTTAGGTGTTTCGTCGTTGGCAGCCGGACACAAAACGTTAGTGCCACAAGTTATCGAAGAACTCAAAAAATACGGCCGACAAGATATTATGGTGATTGTAGGAGGCGTAATTCCACAACAAGATTATCAATTTTTATTTGATGCCGGCGCAGTTGCTGTTTTTGGTCCAGGCACAAAGATTAGTGAAGCGGCGATTAGTATTTTGGAGGTTTTACTTGAAGACTAGTCAACAGTTTTTAGTGGCAGTTTGCAATTCTAACTCCACATAACTTTGTCATTTTGACGAAGGAGTTAGCAGCAACTTTATGGCAAATTCAAGAATCTAACACAATTTTAATCAATAAAAATAATGAAATGAAATCTTACATAAATAAAATTTACGGACTTTTATCAATTAGCCTTATATTTTCAATATCAGTTAAAGCACAGACAGATGTTAATATAATTCCATACGGAAATAATAAAGAAGTTGGCAACTATATTACTATTGATGGCGCTAAACAATATTATGAAGTTTATGGACAGGGCAAACCTCTTGTTTTAATTCATGGTAATGGTGGAAATATTGCATATATGAAACCTCAAATAGAATACTTTGCGAAAAAATACAAAGTCATTGTAATGGATTGCAGAGGCAGAGGAAAGAGCGAGTTAGGAAAAGACAGCCTCACTTATAGACAAATGTCAAAGGATATTGTCGGCATTCTAGATTATTTACATTTGGACTCTACTTATGTAGTAGGCAGAAGTGACGGTGGAATCCTTGCTTTAATGATGGCTATAGATTATTCAAAGAAAGTAAAGAAGGCTGTTGCATTTGCAGCTAATCTTACCGCTGATACCGTAGGACTTTATGCTTTTAATTATGACGAATTAAAAAGAGATAGAAGACATGCTGACGAGATGATTGCGAAAAAAGATACTACTCAAAATTGGAAAGTTATTCAACAACGTAATCGTATGATGGAATTTCAACCTAATATTACTGCAACAGATTTAAAAAAAATTAAATGTCCTGTATTAGTAATGTCAACGGATAGAGACATTATCCCAGAAGAACATACTTTATTTATATATCGGAATATTTTAAAAGCAAATCTTTGTATTCTTACGGGAGAAAATCATTATGTTTCAAAAAACAACCCTGACTTATTTAATTCAGTTGTAGCAAAATATTTAGAGGGTAATTTCAAAGGTGAAGAATTGAGGCATTGAGGATTTAAAGCAGCTGCTAACATCGGTTACATTCAATTGCTCGTCTTATGCTGGTGGAAACAATAATTTTCATAACTTCGTTATTCGGTAATGGAAAAAAAGCTTTCCAAAAGTCGCAACTGAAATGTAGCCGAGGGACGAAATCATCTAAAGATTTATATAAGACACCAACTCGAGGGTGGTATTTTTTATTAATTATATTTCAAATACCTTCTCTACTCCCAACACTACACCCTTCAAAAATAAACTTCAAAAAACCTGATTTCCAATAAATTATTCCTACTTTTAACAACCCTTATCTTTTGGATAACCTAAAATTATTAACAACAAAACCAAATAATTTATGAAAAACAAGATGTTAAATGGGATTGCAATGGCTGCTATTACGGTATTTGTAATCGCCTGCACTCCAAAAAAAGAAGAAACTCCAGCTGCAGTTGTAGTTGACAAAGAACAAATTAAAACAGAACTTCAAGCTATGGAAACTGCTTTTGCAGAAGCTATGAACCTCCGAAGTGTATCTGCCATTAACTACTATTCGGATGATGTTACTAGCTTTTCTCAAAACAAACCACCACTGGTTGGCAAAGCAGCTCTTGATAAATCCATTAAAGAAG
>JAYVFV010000006.1:0-21207 GCA_043772885.1 Flavobacteriales bacterium | reverse complement strand
GACGAAATTTTTGAAGTGCTTGAAAGTGAGAAAAGTGATGATTTATTTGGAATTTTCCATTGCTTTACGGGCGATATCGGTCAAGCCGGAAGGGCAATCGACTTAAATATGAAACTCGGAATTGGCGGTGTCGCCACTTTCAAAAACGGAAAAATTGATCAATTCCTGAATCAGATTGATTTGAAACACATTGTATTGGAAACGGATTCGCCGTATTTGGCTCCAGTTCCGCATCGTGGAAAACGAAATGAAAGTAGTTATGCACTTTTGGTCGCACAAAAATTAGCCGAAATATACCAACTTCCAATAGCAGAAATCGCCCGAATTACAACCGAAAACTCCAAAGCAATTTTTGGGATTTAATGATAATTTCAACAATAATTGAGAAAAAATTTGTTCATTTGTCCTTCTAATTCTAATTCAAAGAATGTCAAAATTCGATTCCATTCGTCCCTTTTATGATACCGAAGTAAATGCCGCCATTTGCGCTTCCATAAATCATCCTATGATGAAGGCAATAATGAGTTTTACATTTCCTGATGTGGACGAAGAAGTCTGGAAAAACCAATTGCGAAAAACCCATTCTATTCGCGACTTTCAATGCAATTTTATATACGAATCGGTGCAAACCGTTTTGCGAAAATCATCGGAAGGATTGACCACTTCGGGTTTTGAAAAATTAGAAAAAAACACATCCTATCTTTTTATATCCAATCACAGGGATATTATTTTAGACACGTCATTATTAAACGTTTGTTTGTTTGATCACGGTTTGGTGATGACGGCTTCGGCAATTGGAGATAATCTGGTGAAAAAAGATTTTCTTTTAAATCTGTCGAAATTAAATCGGAATTTTTTAGTGCAAAGAGGATTACCACCAAGAGAATTATTACAAAGTTCGAAGTTAATGTCGGAATATATCGGTCAATTGTTATTGCGAGAAAATCGTTCGGTTTGGATTGCACAACGAGAAGGCAGAACCAAAGACGGTAACGATGCTACACATTCGGGCGTTTTAAAAATGCTCGGAATGGGTTCTGACGAAAAGAATCTAATGGAGTATTTTAAAAAAATAAAGATTGTTCCTGTTTCTATTTCCTATGAATACGATCCGACAGACGCTTTGAAAATGCCACAAATAATGGCAGAAGCCAACGACGAAATTTACATCAAAGATAAAAATGAAGATTTCATTACGTTGTTAAGTGGCATTATCGGACAGAAAAAGCGAATCCACATACATGTTGGAGAAGTTCTAGACAAAGAGCTCGATGTTATAGAAGCAGAGAATGACAATACCAATAAGCAAGTACAAGCATTGGCGCAAGTAATTGATGATTCAATTTTACATTCATATAAATTATGGCCAACCAATTATATCGCATACGATTTGTTGAACAAAACGAATACCTACGCTCATCTTTATACTGAAAATGAAAAGTCATTATTTGAACGACGATTGGAAATGAAAATTGATGCTTCTAACGAAACTATGATGGAGAGTTTTTTAGCGATGTATGCGAATCCCGTAGTAAATAAAAGCCCTTTAATTCCAAATTGCGAAATAAAAAAAGTGTAATGCAATCTAAACCTAACATATTATTAATTTATACTGGTGGCACCATTGGTATGATGAAAGATTTTGAAACGGGAGCTTTGAAAGCATTTAATTTTAAAAAACTATTACAAAAAATTCCAGAGCTCCAACAATTGGATTGTTTAATTGAAACGATTTCTTTCGAGAAACCAATTGATTCTTCTAATATGAATCCGGAGCGATGGGTTCAAATTGCAACAATCATTGAAGAAAACTACACCAATTTTGATGGTTTTGTAGTGCTTCACGGTTCGGATACCATGTCGTATTCGGCATCTGCTTTGAGTTTTATGTTGGAGAATTTATCCAAACCAGTTATTTTCACTGGCTCGCAATTACCAATAGGAGATTTGCGAACTGACGCCAAAGAAAACTTAATTACAGCGATTCAAATAGCTTCATTACAACAAAAAGGGAAACCCGTTTTACGTGAAGTTTGCTTGTATTTTGAATACAAATTGTATCGCGGAAACCGAACAACAAAAATAAATGCGGAACATTTTAATGCTTTTACATCACCAAATTACTCCGCTTTAGCGGAATCTGGTGTGCATTTAAAAATAAATCCAAATGTACTTTTAACGAAACCGAATGCAAAAAAATGGATTGTCCATAAAGAAATGGATGATAATGTAGTTATTGTGAAGATGTTTCCAGGTATAAATGAAGTAGTGTTGTCATCAATTATTGCCATTCCGAATTTAAAGGGAATCGTACTAGAAACGTATGGTTCTGGCAATGCACCAACCGAAGATTGGCTAATCCAAATACTAAAAAAAGCAATTAAAAACGGATTGCATATTGTTAATGTCACTCAATGTTCGGGCGGAAGCGTTACTATGGGACAATATGAAACGAGTACACAACTCAAAAAAATCGGAGTTATTTCTGGCAAGGACATTACAACCGAAGCGGCAATTACCAAATTGATGTATTTATTAGGACAAAAAGTATCGACAACTGTTTTTAAAACCATTTTTGAAACTTCGTTACGAGGTGAAATGGTTTAATTAAGTACTTTGTTTATTGCTATTTTTTACTGTTCTTTGCATACCAATAGAGAGGTGGCCGAGTGGCTGAAGGCGCACGCTTGGAAAGCGTGTATATGGGTGACTGTATCGAGGGTTCGAATCCCTTTCTCTCTGCAAAATCTAATTACTTTACGATGCGATTTTCACTAGTTATAGCTCTGTTTTTCTTGAGTTTGAGTAGCATTGCTCAAAAGAAAGTCATCGATTTTGATGCTGTGGATTCCCTTTACAGAGAAGATCAGTTTTACTTAAGTTTGTCGTATAATAATCTTCAAAATCCACCATCAGGACTCAATCAAGTTAAAGTTTCTCCAGGAATTAGTATTGGTTTTCTTCGCGATTTTCCAATAAATAAAAAACGCACTTGGGCAGTAGCAGCTGGTTTAGGATACAGTTATAGTGGCTTAAATCAGAATATTGGAATTACGGAAGTGGCTGGTGAAAATCAGTACGGAATTATTACGACTGAGTTTAATAAAAATAAATTACTACTGCATTATGTTGATTTGCCTATCGAAATAAGATGGCGAACCTCGACTCCAGATAGTCATAAATTTTGGAGGGTTTATACCGGATTTAAAGTCAGTTATTTATTTTATGATCAATACAAATATGATGGATTAGGAACAAAAACCAAACGATCGGGAAATAGCGATTTGAATAAATTGCAATACGGCGCTTATCTTGCTGCTGGTTGGAATACGTGGAATGCGTATGTTTATTACGGTATGAATCCAATTTTTAAATCGGCTTCTATAGCTTCACAACCTATAAAATTGAACTCCTTTAATATCGGATTGATGTTTTATATTTTATAGCCAAAAAATCCACAAACCCACTTGGGGTAAAATACCAATAGTATATCCAATTAATAATTCTTTTATCGAATGTGCTTTCATCTGAAGTCGGGAGGAAGCAATTAATCCAGTTGCAAAAAAGCACACGGAAATAAGATAAATACTGTTTGTTTGATTGTGAATACTGGTTCCAATTATAAAAAAAGTTAGCGCACTTATTCCTATCATGTGAATGCTGGTTTTTAGTTTGGCGAATAAAAATATAAAAGCTAAAAACGTACTAATTAATCCACTTAAAAAGAAAAAAAACAATTCAGGAAATCGCTCTTTAGTGACGCTTTCTGAAATCAATACAAACGTTAAAATCATTTGCATTACTAGTGGAATTTTTCTTTGATTTAAATCGGAAAGCATGATGTTATCTACTTTGCCAAAAGTTCGCAACAAATAGAAAAAGGACAATGGTAAGAAAAAAGTGATAATCAAAATCTGAAAAACCAATAGATAACATTGTGCTTTTGTGAAATAAATATCATTAAAAAGCAAATACACTAGCGTTCCTAAAAACGGAACAAATATCGGATGAAATAGATAGGAAAAAAAAGGTAGGATTTTTTTCAAAAGAGCAATATTTTACAACACAAATATAACGAATATGTGTATTATTTATTACTCAAATTCATTTAATCCGTACAAAAGTTCTTTCATTTTAGAACCGTTAATTTCGACTGGTTTGTATGCTTTATTGAATTTTTCAATGGCAATATCAATATCAGATTTTAGTTTTTTATATTCGAGTGGAAGTTTGGTTTCACATTGTTTTTCATTTTCATAACTGTTGAGAATGATTCTGAATTTCTCATAAAACTTTCCGCCAAGGTCTATAAAATTGTTATATTGACCAATAAATTGTATTAAACGATCAACAGGAAATTCCATGTTGACAATCATTTTTTGCAACATCGGACCTTGAATGGTTTTTTGTTTGAAAAGGTAAATTTTAATCATATCGAAAAAAAAGCAGTTTTTGAAATTTCAAAAACTGCTTAAGGTTTATTAATCTTTAACCGTTATGGTTATTTCTTCATTGAGTTTGTACTCTCCTTTTTTATATATTTCTTTATTGGATAATACTATCTCATACAGGTATATGCCTTTAGATAATTCAAACAAGCATTCCTTACCGTCTTTTTGGATTACTAATTCTTTTTTCACATCATTATCATCTTCATCTTTACCGCTAATTTTAAAAGTAATTTTGTCGGTAAGTTTGTTTTTGACACATACACTTTCAATAAATTTTGAATTTGTTGATTGTGATTTGTTGCTTTTTAAAAAAGATAATCCATTTACAATTATTTCTCCTCCTTTTAGTATGTTATCGAGGTCTGATTGAGCATATAAAAAGTTTGTAAAGAAGAAAATACATAAGAAATAAAGTCTCATTGCCTTTTTTCTTGGTTTCCTAACATTAACAATTCTATTTTCATTTTGAATATTTCAAAACGTATAAGATAATTAAAAAGCCACATAAAGTTAACTGCTATACAAATGATTAACAAATAAGTATAATCATAAATTGTGTCAGAAAATTGAAAAAACACTAATAACACCAAAGAAATTACTAATCCAATAGTATTGTATAAAAAAGCTTTCTTAAGTGTAATATTAAAGAATCCCGATACCGGGTTCCATCCTTTGAGGCAATTTTCTATAAGAATTGAATCATTATTGTTAAAACTGATTTCAACCCATAATTTTTGTCCTAAATCAATATCTACTTTATTTGATTTTAATTCAAATTTGTAATTATACACTTCTAAAAAGTCTTTTATTTTATCTGTAATCATAATTTAATTAATTTATAAGGTTATCAAATGAGCTTAAAATTTATTTTGTTAAATGCAACCACCTCCTTGTTGGTCTTGCAAATGCTCAATTAGCGCAGACATACCTTGACCTCCTAAAAAACCTCCAATATAAGACCCAAATCCGGGAAAAGATGATCCAATTACTGCTCCCATTAATGTACCGTATCCATCAGCAAACCTTACTTGAGTTCTGGGATTACATCGGTTAATTACGGAATTACCTACACTTCCTTGCATGGATGTCCAAAATTGGTCTGATGCTATATACATAGATTTAAGTAATGCAATTGATTGCTTGTCTTTAGTAGAAACATTTGAATTCATTAAAAAATCATCCATTTTTTTAAAAGCCGCATCCTTTGAAAGTGTTTCCGCTAATATAGTTTTATAAATGACACATAAATCTATGGAAATATGCCCTTGTGTAACCGATAAATCAAGCAAGTAATTAATCCTGTTACGATAATTAAAATTTTTAGCATCAGATGTTCCAAACAAATCTAAAGTAAATTTTTCAATATCTTCGGGTGTGATATCTTTAAATTCTTCGGGGTACATTTTAGCATTGATTTGAAATAAATCATTATTTAACTTAACTAAATCAACAATATCTTCATTTCCGTGTTGTTGATAATAAACACTTAATACTTCATTATGTAATTTACCTATGTCAATATTGTTTTGCCCAAATAATAAAGAGGTAAAAAGAACGGTGGCGATTAAGCCGAATAAAATTTTTTTCATAAATTTGTGTATAATTTTTAATTATTTGCAGTCTTACTATGTCGTCGAAAACATAATAAAAGTAAGGCTGCTTTTTTTTGGTTAGTTTGATCTAGCGTTTTGTTACATAACCAACACTTCTAAAAGTAACAAAGAGTTTCTGTAAATTCCTTCAACAAAAAATTAGAAAAGCATTTTTTGTTTTGTGTCACATTAAGATGGCAAGTCTCGAATAATAGCCAGCGATTTATTTTGCCCAATTTTTAATTTGTTATACTGTAAAAGTAAAAAGTTGATTTGGATAAAAATTACAGTTTTTCTGTACATTTTTGAAAATGTGCATTTTGGGTAGAAAAAAGAGGTAGCGGTTTGTTGTGGTTTTTTTTTGGGAATACTGATTTTACAAAAGACAAAACCAATCTAGCCCCGATAAAGGAAATGCCGCGCATGACGAAAGCGGGAATATAGATTGCAAAAATACCTAAGCCGTTCGCTTCAAAATAAAATGAGTTTTTTTGTCTTTTCGACAGTAGGGTGAAATCACATAATTTTAATTTAAACTATATGAGATTGCTTCGTGCCTTGCAATGACAAGGCACTAAAAACTACATCTTCTTGCGCATTCTAGCCACAGGAATATCAAGTTGTTCTCGGTATTTGGCTATAGTTCGCCGTGCTATTGGATATCCTTTTTCTTTTAGCATTTCGGCCAGTTGATCGTCGGGAAGTGGTTTGTGTTTGTCTTCGGCTTCAATGACATCTTGTAAAATTTTTTTGATTTCGAGTGTCGAAACGTCTTCGCCTTGATCGTTTTTCATCGATTCGGAGAAGAATTCTTTTATCAATTTGGTGCCATAGGGTGTGTCGACATATTTGCTGTTCGCCACACGCGAAATTGTCGAAATATCCAAACCAACCATATCAGCGATGTCTTTTAAAATCATTGGTCGCATGCTGGTTTCTTCTCCGTCAAGGAAAAATTCTTGCTGAAAATGCATAATCGCATTCATCGTTACAAATAGTGTTTCTTGTCGCTGTTTGATAGCGTCGATAAACCATTTTGCAGAATCTAATTTTTGTTTGATGAATTGCACTGCGTCTTTCTGAGAATGCGATTTATCTTTTGAAACCTTATACGTTTGCAGCATATCTTGGTAATCTCTAGAAACGTGTAAAGTTGGTGCATTTCTTCCGTTGAGCGTTAGTTCTAATTCGCCATCGTTAATTCGGATAGCAAAATCGGGAATGACTTGTTCGGTTATTTTATTGTTACCGGTAAAAGAGCCTCCTGGTTTTGGATTTAATTTCTCTATTTCTTCAATAGCTTTTTTAAGCTGCTCTTGCGAAACACCATATTTTTGAAGTAGTTTGTCGTAATGTTTTTTTGTGAAGGCATCAAATTGTTTTTCAAGAATGTTGATGGCCAAATCGACATATTCGGTCGGAGTTTTGTGTTTTAATTGCAATAATAAACACTCTTGTAAATCACGAGCACCTACTCCGGATGGTTCTAATTCATGAACAACATGCAGGACTTTCTCGACCGTTTCTTCATCAGTATAAATGCCTTGAGTAAACGCTAAATCATCAACAATTTCCTGAACAGTTCTTCGGATGTAACCCATATCATCAATACTTCCGACAAGAAATTCAGCAATATCACGCTGTTCCTCATTTAAAATAAATGTATTTAATTGATTGATTAAATCTTGGTGAAAACTCACAGGAGCTGACAATGGCGATTCTCTTTGCTCGTCGTCATCACTGTAATTGTTGGTTTTGGTTTTATAATCGGGCGTTTCGTCGTTGCTTAAATACTCGTCGATGTTGATGTCGTCTGCTTCAATGTTATCGCTGCCTTCGTAATCATCATATTCTTCATTGTTGTCAAACTCGTCTTTTTCGTAAATTTCTTCGTCTTCATCTTTTCCGGTTTCTAGCGCCGGGTTTTCATTCATTTCTTCCAACAAACGCTGTTCAAATGCTTGCGTAGGCAACTGAATTAACTTCATCAACTGTATTTGTTGTGGAGATAATTTCTGTGATAATTTGAACTGTAGGTTTTGTTTTAACATAATAAAGTCACTAATTTTTTCGCCACGAAGACGCTAAGGCACTAAGTTAATTTTAAGTTTTTTCAATTTGTTTTTAAGACTTTTTACATTTTTATATTTCAATTAAAGTATGTGCATTTTTCTTAGTGTCTTAGTGTCGAATTATTCGTGTTTATAAATCTTTTTATTCCGTTTTTAATTAATGGGACATTGAAATTGATTAAAAATCCTAATTCATTATTCGTTAATTTTAAATGACTGATTATTTGTACACTCCAAACGGCGTTAACTATCTCGACAGATTTTACTTCAACTATGACCAAATCTTCAACTATCAAATCTAATCTTAATTTTTCATTTAATCTGACACCATCATAAACTATTGGAATATCAATTTGTCTTTTAACATCTAATCCTACTTTGGCAATTTCATATGCTAAACATGCTTCATACACTTTTTCTAATAATCCTGGACCAAGTTCTTTATGAACCTTAAAAGCAGCATTTACAATTATTTTGGCTATTTCTTCTATTCTTTCGGATGGCATATATTTTCTTATTTTGGCTTTTATTTTTTGTTTTGCCACAAAGGCACTAAGACTCAAAGGATTTTTAAAGTTTTAATATTATTTAAAAGCAAAAAAACTTAGTGACTTAGCGTCTTTGTGGCAAATAATTCGAGTCTTAAAACTCTGCATTCATTGGTGTTCTCGGAAACGGAATTACATCTCTAATATTCGTCATCCCAGTTACGAAAAGCACTAATCTTTCAAATCCCAATCCGAAACCCGAGTGTACTGCGGTTCCAAATCGGCGTGTGTCTAAATACCACCAAAGTTCTTCTTCGTCAATGCCTAATGCTTTCATCTTTTTGACTAATACATCGTGACGCTCTTCTCTTTGTGATCCACCAACAATTTCTCCGATTCCAGGGAAAAGGATATCCATGGCGCGAACGGTTTTTCCGTCTTCATTCAAACGCATGTAAAATGCTTTTATATTGGCAGGATAATCGAATAAAATCACCGGACATTTGAAATGTTTTTCTACTAAAAAACGTTCGTGCTCACTTTGTAAATCGGCTCCCCATTCTTCAATAATATAGTTGAATTTTTTGTTTTTATTGGGTTTCGAATTACGCAAAATATCTATTGCTTCAGTATACGAAACGCGCTTAAAATTGTTTTCCAAAACAAAATTCAACTTATCCAATAAATTCATTTCGCTACGTTCGGCTTGTGGTTTTACTTTTTCTTCTTCGATCAAACGGCTTTCCAAAAACTTCAAATCGTCTTGGCATTTTTCCATCGTATATTTAATTACGTATTGGATAAAATCTTCTGCCAAATCCATATTGTCATTCAAATCATTGAAAGCTACTTCGGGTTCTATCATCCAAAACTCCGCTAAATGACGCGATGTATTTGAGTTTTCTGCACGAAATGTCGGTCCGAACGTATACACTTGTCCTAATGCCATGGCAAAAGTCTCCGCTTCTAATTGACCAGAAACGGTAAGGTTGGTTTCTTTTCCGAAGAAATCTTCTTTGTAGTTTACTTTTCCATCTTCTGTTCGGGGCGTGTTATCGAATGGCAATGCGGTTACCTTAAACATTTCACCAGCACCTTCAGCATCCGAACCTGTAATAATCGGCGTGTTTACATAGACAAAACCTCTTTCTTGAAAGTAATTGTGTACTGCAAATGACAGTACCGAACGCACTCTCATAATGGCTCCAAACACATTTGTACGTGTTCTCAAATGAGCATTTTCACGTAAGAAATCTAAACTGGGTTTATTTTTTGGTTGGATTGGAAATTTTTCAGCGTCACAATCACCAAGAATTTCTAGTTTAGAAACTTGGATTTCATATTTTTGTCCGGCGCCTTTACTTTCTATTAAAGCTCCAGTTACCGATACCGCAGCACCAGTAGTAATTCTTTTCAAGGTTTCTTCGTTTGTGTTTTCAAAATCGACTACACACTGAATATTATTAATTGTCGAACCATCGTTTAACGCAATAAATTGATTGTTTCTAAAAGTTCTTACCCAACCTTTTGCATTTACTTCGGTAAGGGTTTTTGAACTTGTAAGCAAGTCTTTAACTTTAGTTTGTTTCATTGTAAGAATAGAATTGATATTTTATAATTGTATTGCAAATATAAAGATTTGTTTAAAGTGATTTTAGCAATTGGTAATTTACTACGCTTTCATTAATGGTAACAATATATAGATTTCCAAAAGTGGTTTCGTCGATAGTATCATATACATTTTGATGGATGAGTTTATTCACTATATCGGGAGTAGTATTACTGTGTCCAACAATCAAAATAGTTTGACCAAGATGCTCTTTTTTAATTTTTTCGATGTCAATAGTTTTTGGATCGTACAATTTAACGATTACTTTATTTTTCTTTGCTGTTGGCGTTGCCGTTTGTTGTGTGCGATTGTAAATAGTACTGTAAACAGCATCGAAATTAATAGCAGCAAACACGTCATTCCAATGATTAGCGCGTTGAATTCCAGCTTCTGATAAAATAGGATCACTAGATTTATCGGTTTTCTCGGCATGACGAATGAAGTAAATGGTCGTTGTTTGAGCAAAACTAATTTGAGCAAAACAAACAATTATAAAAAGATATTTTAGCATAATCTGTTTTTTAGGTTATTTAGATGGTTCAAAATTATCTGTTTCTTCATCATTAGTATGATCTAAAACGTCAATTTTTGGAGCAATGAATTCTTGCTCATTGGCCAATCGTTTATTCAAAGTTAAGACTAATGCCGGTAATAAAACCAAATTGGATAACATACCGAAAAGTAAGGTGATAGAAACCAATCCGCCAAGAGCAATGGTTCCGCCAAAACTAGAAAGCATGAATACTGAAAATCCAAAAAACAAGACTACAGATGTGTAAAACATGCTTAATCCCGAATCTTTCAAAGTGGCAAAAACCGATTTTTTGATTTTCCAATTGTTTTTCCCTAACTCTTGTCGGTATTGCGATAAAAAGCGAATCGTGTCGTCTACAGACAATCCGAAAGCAATTCCAAATACTAAAATCGTAGAAGGTTTTAATGGAATATTTAAAAATCCCATTAATCCAGCGGTTACAAATAATGGTAATAAATTGGGAATTAACGCCACTAAAATCATCTTGAAAGAGCGAAACATAAACGCAATAAGTAATGCCGTTATGAATATGGCTAAAAGTAAAGACCAAATAAGATTGTCAAGCAAGTATTTTGTTCCTTTTTGGAAAACATACGCTTTGCCTGTAATCGAAACTTTATAGCGATCTTCTGGAAAAAGTTGTGTGATTTTTTTATTTAATTGGGATTCTACATTATCGAAATTATCAATTGCTTTATCATTTATAAAAGTAGTAATTCGGGCGTATTGACCTGTGCTATCGATGTAACTTTTTAACGAATTGTCTTTCGAATTTTTAGTTACATTTTTGGCATAATTGTAAATAAATCCTTTTTCTTGTGAATTTGGCAAATCATAAAACTCAGGATTGCCATTGTAATAAGCTTGTTTAGAATATTTAACCAAATTTAAAATGGAAACTGGTTTTGAAAGCTCTGGAATTTTTTCAATGGTTGTTTGAAGTTCGTCCATTTTTTGCAAAGTAGACGAAGTCATAACGCCTTTTTTTCTTTTGGTGTCGATCATTATTTCCAATGGCATTACACCATCGAACTTTTCTTCAAAGTAAAGGATATCACTATAAAACTCCGAATTTTTAGGCAAATCTTCAATCAAACTACCCGAAATCCGCATTTTAAAAATCCCAAAAACGCTTATCACAATTAGTGAAATGGCTACAAAATAAACTTTGCTTCGGTTGAATTTCACCATTCTTTGTATCCAATTCATGAAATTAACAACATAGCTTCTTTCTAAATGAACCAAATGCCGCTCTTTCGGAATGGACATATAACTGTAAAAAACCGGAATCACAAACAGGCACAAAATAAAAAGTGCCATAATGTTGACTGAAGTGACAATTCCGAATTCTTTTAGTAGTTCATTGTTGGTAACTATAAAAGTGGCAAAACCAAACGATGTTGTTAAGTTGGTGATGAACATAGCAGTTCCCACTTTTGTAATTACTCTAACTAAAGCTTTCGCTTGATTGCCGTGAATTCTGCATTCTTGATGGTATTTATTAGTTAGAAAAATACAATTCGGAACGCCAATAATGATGATAAGTGACGGAACCAAAGCGGTTAAAACGGTAATTTCATAGCCAAGTAATCCTAAAAAACCGAACGACCACATTACGCCAACAATAACAATACAAATGGAAATTAAAGTAGTTCGGAAAGAGCGAAAGAAAAAATAAAAAATCAAGGAGCAAATCAAAAGTGTTGCGCCAATAAACAAACTAATTTCATCAACGATAGCTTTTGCATTTAATGTTCGGATGTAAGGCATTCCCGAAACTTTTAAATCTATTTTGGTTTCTTTCTCAAATGCTTCAATCTTATCGATAAAATGATGAAGGATGTAATCTTTGCGCGCAGGTGTATTTACAATTTTTTTGTCGACGTAAATAGCAGAACGAATCGCTTCATTTTTTTTATTGAAAAGCAGTCCTTCATAAAAAGGCATTTTCTGAAACAAATCTATTTTCAATTCCGAAAGATAGCTTTGACTTAGGGTTTTGGTTTTGTTTACAAAAGGCACCAATTCGAAAGTTTGTAAGGAATCGTTTTTTTGCAGTTTTTTCAAATCGCTAATCGAAACTACGAGATCAATAGCGGCGTCATCTTTTAAATCAACCATTAGTTTATCCCAAGCAGCAAAAGCTTTTGGAGTAAAAAATTCATTACCTTCAACACCTATTACAATTAGGTTTCCTTCTTCACCAAATTTATTTAAAAAGGCATTGTATTCAATATTGGCAATTTCGTCATCAGGCAAAAGATTGGCTTCGGTATAGGTAAATCGAATGTATTTCCATTGCATGGCAAGGAGAATAGTGATTATTCCGATGACAACTAAAATGGCGATTCTATTTCGGAGTACGATTCCGGCGATAAATTCCCAAAAACCGACTTTTAATTTCTTTTTCATTAGTAATTCTAAAACGAGTGCAAAGGTAATCAAAACCACTTAAAACGGCAGCACTTAACATTAAGTTTTGAAGTTAAATAAGTGTAATTTTTTGTGATGTAAAATTTACATTAAAAATATACCTATTTTATAATTTATGATTAAGTTTTTCTCATATTTGTAACTGTTTTTAAAACGGTTTAATACAGTATGAAGAATTTTAAAAATACGATTTTCTATTTAGTTGTAACGGGTGGTTTTACCGCTTTGATGTATTGGATAGTTTCTAAAGGAAAAGTATTAGAAACAGGAAGAAATATTGTTACGCCAATTGCAAATGATAGTTTTTTAGAGCAGTTTTTAACATCTTTAAAACACAATTTACAACATCCTTTAGCGATACTTTTATTACAAATAATTACCATAATTATTGTCGCTCGATTTTTTGGTTGGATTTTTAGAAAAATCGGACAACCTTCTGTAATTGGAGAAATAATCGCTGGAATATTTCTCGGACCATCGTTGGTCGGAATGTATTTCCCCGAATATTCATCGTTGCTATTTCCTAAAGAATCACTAGGAAATTTACAGTTTCTTAGCCAAATCGGATTAATACTTTTCATGTTTGTGATTGGGATGGAACTCGATTTGAAAGTCCTAAAAAACAAAGCAAAAGAAGCCGTTGTTATCAGTCACGCCAGTATTGTGATTCCGTTTGCTTTAGGAATGGGATTGTCGTATTTTATCTACAATCAATTTGCCCCCGAAGGAATTGAGTTTTTGTCATTCAGTTTGTTTATGGGAATCGCAATGAGTATTACCGCTTTTCCGGTTTTGGCTCGAATTGTACAAGAACGAGGGATTCATAAAACCCGATTGGGAACAATTGTAATAACGTGTGCCGCAGCCGATGACATTACAGCTTGGTGTATACTTGCCGCGGTTATTGCCATTGTAAAAGCAGGAACTTTTACGAGTTCGCTTTACATTATGGCGATGGCTTTGCTATATGTTTTTGCTATGTTGTTTTTGGTAAAACCGTTCTTAAAAAAAGTAGGAGATTTGTATTCCGACAGGGAAAATCTAAGCAAACCAGTTGTAGCTATATTTTTATTGACATTAATTATTTCGTCTTATCTAACAGAAATTATTGGAATTCACGCTTTATTCGGCGCTTTTATGACCGGAGCAATAATGCCCGATATTGCTAAAATCAGAAATATATTTATTGAAAAAGTCGAAGACGTAGCCGTTATTCTTTTGCTACCACTGTTTTTTGTTTTTACAGGTTTACGAACCGAAATCGGATTGATAAACGATTTGTATTTATGGAAAATAACAGGTGTAATTATTTTAGTTGCCGTTATCGGAAAATTTGTTGGAAGCGCATTAGCGGCTCGTTTTGTTGGACAAAATTGGCGTGATAGTTTAACCATTGGTGCCTTGATGAACACACGAGGATTGATGGAATTAGTGGTTTTAAATATTGGCTATGAGCTAGGTGTTTTATCTCCAAAAATATTCACCATGATGGTAATAATGGCATTAGTTACGACTTTTATGACCGGGCCAGCATTAGACATTATAAACTCCGTTTTTAAATCGAAAGATTTATTGATTCCGAAAGATTTGATTGCCTCTAAATTTAAAATTTTAATTTCTTTTGGTAATAATGAAAAAGGAAAATCATTGCTTCGTTTGGCCAATAGCTTTGTCAAAAAACAAGAAGAAAACACCAATGTAACAGCTATGCATCTTATCATAAGTGATGAAATGCACGCGTATAATATGGATGAATATGAAAAAGAAACGTTCGAACCGATTCACCAAGAATCCAAACTTTTAAACCAAGAAATTACTACGATATTTAAAGCAGCTGTTGATATTGAAACCGATATTGCCGACATTGCTACTCGTGGCGATTATGATTTGGTTTTAGTTGGATTAGGAAAATCAATTTTTGAAGGATCTTTATTAGGAAAAGTACTCGGATTCACCACTCGAATCATTAATCCAGATCGATTATTAGATAAATTCACAGGAAAAGAAGGACTGTTTGAGAACTCACCTTTTGACGAGAGAACACGTTTGATAATTTCCAAATGTAAAAAGCCATTAGGGATTTTAGTGGATAAAGATTTACACAAAGTGGATGAAATCTTTTTGCCAATTTTCGGAAAGAAAGATCTTTTTCTAATTAATTATGCTCAAAAATTAATTTACAATAACAATTCGAAAGTGACGATTATCGACATTAATAATCTTAGAAATAAAAGTAAATCTTTTGGCGAAACTTTTTCTTCGTTCTTAAATGCGTACTCCGAAAATGTTATTGTAATTAGTGAAAATGAAATAAAATCGGCATTTTTAGCACCACAAGAGCTGATGCTCGTAAGCTTAGAAAGCTGGAAAAATTTAGTTGATGCACCAACTTCTTGGTTGAGTGAAGTTCCTTCAACATTAATTATTAAACCTTAAATTGTTGTTATACGATAGTTGGGAAGCATCGCCTTTCGGGACAATGCTTCCCAACGTCCAGCTCGGCTTCGCCTTCCGTCGGGAAGTCATCGTTGCATTCGCACGACGATTTCCCAACAGTCGGCTTTGACGCATCCCAATTCGGAGCAAGCTCCTCTCGGGATGACGACAAAGCCGAGCTGGACGTTAGCATCAACCATAAAAAAATCTCCTCATAAATTTGCCGTTATACCAAAACTTGGTATATTTGTCTAAAATTATTTTCTTATGGCAAAGAATACATCAATTTTACTAGGAGATTACTTCGAAGATTTTATTAGTCAACAATTAAAAAGTGGACGATTTTCTTCAGCAAGTGAAGTCGTAAGAACTGCTTTAAGAATGTTTGAGCAAGAAGAATCAAAGAAAGCCGAACTGATAAAAGAACTTAAAAAAGGAGAAAAATCTGGATTTGTAAAGAATTTTAATCGAGATACTTTTTTAAATGATTTACACAACAAACATTTGAGTAAATGATTTACAAAATAAGTAACGAAGCATCCAATGACCTTGAAAAAATTTGGCTTTACACAATTGAGAATTGGTCTGCAGAACAAGCGGACAGATATTTGAATTTGATTCTAGATGAAATAGAATATTTATGTTTTAAACCAAATTTTGGATCAGATTTCGGACATGTGAGAAAAGGATATTTTCGCTCCAGAGTTAAATCGCATTTCATTTTTTATATGATTAATGAAAAGAAAGATGAATTAGAAATCATCAGAATTCTCCACCAACAAATGGATATAGAAAACCGATTAAACGAATAAATGGTAGCTGCTAACAGCAGTTAGCAAATACTGCTCTGGAAAATATAATTTTTATAACTTCGTTTTGTGGTTGTGGAAAATAAAGCTTTTCAAAAGTTGCAACAGAATTATATCCGCAACACGTTAAATCCCCAAATCAATCACATACGAAATTTTCAACGCTAAATTATCTTCAAATCGCAGTAACATATTCGGACCATATCTAAAGAAAAAAGTAAGTCCCAAACCTTGGTAAATCTGACTTGCTTCGAGTCCGCTTTCGATAAATCCTTTGTCGAGCGTTTTGTATTCAAATCCGACATGTTGCTCAGGTTTATCCATATTTCCCCATGCCATACGAGTAACAATTGAAAATTCGGGTTTCACTTTATACGCTAATTTTACTCTATTAAAAGTATGTCGTGTTTGAAAGGAAACATAGTTATTAGAGAAAAATTCATTAAAATACATGGTTTCAAAACTGTTTTTACCGGCAAAAGTGATTCGTTGCAGTATCGTTTCTCTGTTCAAATTATTCGGAGCAATACTGTACAAATGGGTTATAGGAACATCGCCGCTCGCAATTCCGGCTTGTAAAACAAACGACGTATTTTGTCCAGATAAATAAGGTATTTCTTGTGCTATTTTGAAATCTAGTTTTGAAAAACCAAAATCATTTCCTAAAAAGTTCGGAATCGATTTGGTGTATTGAAATGAAAATTTCGGAAACCTTTTTTCTATTTCAATTCGCCCCGATTCGGTTTGCATATACCCACTAAACGGATTCCATTGCAATGATAATTGCGCTGTGGTCATTGTAAATTTGGTAAAAATTTCATCATTTGCTATAAAAGCATAATTAAAAAGTGGCTGTATTTCACTTCTTGAAAGTCCAAAAAAAGCCTCTACTTTTGGAAAATATTTACTTTCTACAAATGTTGAAAACGTTTTATAATTATAAAATGTAGAGATGTTAATTGGTCTTGGATCATAAATTTTGAATCGCTTTTGTTCTGTTGCAAACCGTATCTGACCAATTTCACTCAAATCATCAGTATAGGAAATGCTCAACCACGAGTTGGTTTTTTTATCAATTGCAAAAGCAGGCGTTAATCCGTATTTAAATAAATTGTCTTTTAATCCGTATGCGCCAAAGAATCCGATTCGGTATTTTGGCGATAATTTGGCATTCGTTACACCGCCAACTCCGAAACGAAATCCTTCGAAATTATTATATTTAACGATGCTTCTCAAATCGATATCAAAAATTTTAAAAGGAATATAACCGTTGATTATTTTCTTTCCGAAAAGCAGTTTTTGTTCAAAATTTTCGGCTCTCGAAATGCTGTCGAGTCGTTCATAAGTTGCAATTTTTCGAACATCCAAAGTGTCTTTATCAAACGTATTCCAAAACGATTCGGGTTGGTTCATAAGGTTACCTTGAACTTCAATCTTAATTTTCGGATCGGAAAAAGTGACGGTTTTATTAATTTCAACATCATACGGAATCGATTCAATTTTTATGTAGGTTTGATCGGAAGCGTCGACTTTTAATCGGTCATTTAAAGTAGAATTGAACTTTATGGTTCCGCCAAGAATTTTTATATCTCGTGTATTATTTCCTTTTACAACAGTAAAACTTCTTTTTTCGGGAAACCAAATAGCGTGTTCTTTCAGATAATTAAATGTGAATGTAGCGTTGATGTTGACCACGCCGTAAATTCGATAAAAAGCTTTGGCTATTGCCTGCGATTCGGCATCGACATACAACAATCCTCTTATGCGATTTGATTTGATTTTTTTTGGTTGGAAATAGACTCGATAAACCGTTCGATTTTGAATTTTAAGAGTATCAATAAGTTTAAAAACGTACATTTTTCTTCCAACTGTAGAAAGCGGATTTATAATTGGAATTTCGATAATTTCTAACGGATTTTCATACACAGAATACGACAGCAATTTTAAACCAAGATAATCGTAAACGAGTTGTTTAAGTCCAGACATTCGAGTAGCAAGTACCGTTTCCTTAGTTCCAGTTGTGTTGAATTGAATTAAATTCACCTTTTCAATTTGATACAAATGTTGTTTTTCGATAAACTTTTTATACCGGTAGTTGGAAGAATCTAGTTTTATTTTTCTTCCACCAAATAGACGTTTTTTAATTATAGTGTCGATTTTACTCGTAATAGAATCGGGGTTTGCAGAAACTAATAAGTGTTCGTAATTTTTGTATTGATAAGAACTTAGCGCTTTTTCAGGTTGGTTTTTTTGTTTGTTATCGATGACTTTTTTGATGAGCAGATTCACTTGATTTTCAGAATACATTTCTTGTTCCTTTTGCGAATCATTAGAAACCATTTTTATTATCAAAAACGGGGCGCCTTCTGTCAAATAATAGTTTTTATCGAAATACCCTTTGTAGGTAAAAACGATGGGTTTTTTATCGTTTTTAATTTCGACAGAAAATTTCCCTTCCCAATCGGAAGCAAAGATTTTGTTATTGTATGAAATTTGAGCGAAGGCAATTGGAACTGTGGTATCAAAATCGACGATTTGACCTTGCATTATTTTTTGCGAGAAAGTAAAACTACAATAAATAAGAAAGGAAAAAATCCAAAAATTTCGCATAGAAGTTTTTTAATTGCTGTACAAAAATAACTTAAAATTAGTTTCCTCCTACTTCATTAAGCTATAATTATGAAATCATTATAAAGCATTGTGTAATTTATTTCCTTATTTATTTCTGAATTTTACAAGATTAAATTAAATGGCGAAAGCGAAAAAATAAACGTTAAAAAAAATTACAATGGAAACAGAAAAAACAATTGCAGCATTAAATGAACTTGTTCAAATCAACAATGACAGAATTGAAGGTTACAGAACAGCATCAGAAGAGACGGAAGATTTTGAACTGAAAACATTTTTCTCAGAATTAAAGGCGACCAGTATTCAAAATAATTCTGAATTACGGGCAGAAGTATCTGGATTGGGAGGAGAGCCAACTGAAGAAACCAGAACCACCGGAAAATTTTTCCGAACCTGGATGGATGTTAAAGCCGCTTTAACGGGCAATGACAGAAAACTGATTCTTGATTCGTGTGAATATGGCGAAGATGTGGCTAAAGAAACCTATCAGGACACGCTTTCTAACGAAAATCAGAATTTTTCGGATTCACAACTATCCATGGTAAGGGAGCAATACCATAATTTGGTTGCTGATTATGACAAAGTAAAAAGTATGCATGATGCAATATCCGAAACGCATTAGCTATCTATTAAAATTAAAATTGCCCGACAGAATAGTTTCTATCGGGCAATTTATATTTTTAAACTAGCGTTACACTTTCATTATTTCGACTTCTTTGTGCATTAAATGGTCTTCTGCTTTTTTGATAAATGAGTCGGTTAATTTTTGAATGTCGTCTTCGGCATTTTTACACAAGTCTTCTGAAGTACCTTCTTTTTCTAATTTTTTGATTTCGGTATTGGCATCTTTACGCGCATTTCGAATTCCGATTTTCGCATCTTCTGTTTCTGCTTTTGCTTGTTTTACCAAGTCACGACGTCTCTCTTCTGTTAACGCAGGAACATTTATGATAATATTATCGCCATTATTCATCGGATTAAATCCAAGATTGGCAACCATAATTGCTTTTTCTATTGGATGAAGCATGTTTTTTTCATAAGGTTGAATCGTAATCGTTCGTGCATCGGGAACATTTACGTTGGCAATTTGAGATAATGGTGTTTGTGATCCATAATAATCAACAAAAACACTTCCTAACATTTGCGGAGAAGCTTTCCCAGCACGAATGTTTAAAAAAGATTTTTCTAAGTGAGCAACAGAACCATTCATGGATTCTTTTGTGCTTTCTAAAATAAATTCAATTTCTTCCATTTTTTTATGTTTGTTGCTTATGAGTTAAAAGTGTTTATGAGTTTAGAAGTTTATGAGTTTAGCATAACTAAACTTCTAAACTATTTTCTAAACTTCTAAACTTTATATAGTAACTACAGTTCCAATATTTTCGCCTTCGCAAATTTTTAATAAATTACCTTTTTTGTTCATATCAAAAACCACGATTGGCAATTTGTTTTCTTGACTTAACGTGAAAGCAGTCGTGTCCATTACATTTAATCCTTTTTTTAACACATCTTCGAACGAGATGTAATCAAATTTTACCGCTGTGGCATCTTTTTCTGGATCGGCATTATACACTCCATCAACACGAGTTCCTTTTAAAATCACATCAGCATGTACTTCAACGCCACGTAAAACGGCAGCTGTGTCGGTAGTAAAATACGGATTTCCGGTTCCAGCTCCAAAGATAACAATTCTTCCTTTTTCTAAATGACGAACCGCTCTTCTTTTAATGTAAGGTTCAGCAATTGCTTCAATTTTCAAAGCGGTTTGCAAACGCGTCAACATTCCTTTATCTTCTAAAGCACCTTGCAATGCCATGCCGTTAATTACGGTGGCTAACATTCCCATATAATCGCCTTGCACTCTGTCCATTCCGTTACTGGCACCAGCAATTCCTCTAAAAATATTTCCGCCTCCAATTACAATAGCAATTTGTACTCCTTTATCGTGAATTTGTTTGATTTCATCAGCATATTCAGCTAATCGCTTAGGGTCAATTCCGTATTGTAAATTACCCATTAAAGCTTCACCACTTAATTTTAGAAGAATTCTTTTGTATTTCATCAGTCGATTTTTATTTTTATAAGTATTCCAACCATTAGGAAACAAATGACACAACTATTTTGATTGATAGTTATAAAATTTGAGCAAAGATA
>JAYVFV010000005.1:0-2372 GCA_043772885.1 Flavobacteriales bacterium | reverse complement strand
TCATTTGGATATAAAATTTTCAATCTTCCAGCAATCAATTCAGGACTTGTCCCGAGAAGTAAGTTTCTGTAAATGTGTATTTTAAGTCTTGTGTTGTCGTTTATTTTATCAGAGGAATGTTTGTATTTATTTGCTTCTAGAGCATACCAGTGTGCCATGTCGGCTTTGTAGACATCAGTAGGTTTTATAATCCAAAGATTGACTTCTCTGGTTATAGTTGCTCTGTTGCGATTTAGTTGTTTGGCAATATAGTTTTTGTTCTTGTTTTCTTTGAGTAAAGTCTCAATTACAATCCGTTCTTTATAGGATAATCGTTTGTGTATTTCTTTCATAATTCAACAAAGATAAAATTTATCATTTGTTGCGTTAGGTTATTGAATTTGCCTGATTTCGTGAAGGATAGCACCTAACGTTCCGCTGCCACGTCTTGTTGCGGAAAAGCGAACCGAGTTTTCTCCACTAAGATAGATTTTTTTCGTGAAGATAATGTTCCGGCTAAGAAAATCGAGCAATAAGTCGTGACAGCTGTTAGCACTAGTCGCTGATTCGGTTAAATTGCATAATCCATTCCTCAAAAGAAATTGATAAACTTTCAATTGTATCGAAATCATGGTCATAAAAATAAACATTGCTGTCATCTTTTCGAACCCCTAAATCTTTAGTAGCGAAACAAAATATATTTCCCATACAATCCGAAGCAAAAGGGATTACGTCCTCTTCAATGTTAGACGTCCATTCATTCTCTTTATCGAAAACAATTTTTTCCGCATTCCAAAACTCTTGAACATCCGCAATTTCAATTTCATTTTCATCGATTAAGTCTAAGATATTAGGCGTCCAAATGTTTCCGTATGTCAGCGCAAAATACTTATAGCTTTCTGGAAAGTTAATTTTAAACCGCTTTTCAATTGAATCAAATTCTTCATATTGAAATGGTTTTGCTGGCGATGTTTCTGATTTTACGCCAAATCGATTAAAGAAAGTTCTCTGATATTCCATAGTTTTTTTGCGATTAGTGCTAACGTCCCGCCGCTTGGCGAGGTTGCGAACTTCGTAACCGTTTATTTTCCGTTAAAGATAAAATTTCTTGCGGAACGCAAACGTGAATTTACCACAAAATTCGCAATCTTGCCAAACGGCTGTTGTGTGTAGTGCCTTTATTTAGCAATATTTGTCGTTTAAATATTTTCGATTTCTATTTCGTTTATTTCTTTCATTATTCTGTCGGTTTCAGATAAAGCAACAATTATTTTCTGATAATGTGCAATTTCATCAAATTCCAGTTTTCTATCTTTTCTGTCTTTCAGCCATTTTTGTGCTGGTTGATAACCGCCAATGTAAAAATTCCACGCAATTTTTGGAACATTTTCAAAATATTGCGTTTCGTTTATAAATACTTTTCCGTCTTTGTAATTTGGTTTACCAACAATACAATCTCCGTCAATATTAAATTCTGTAATGTATTCTTCGACTTTTGGACTTTCTAGTAAATGAATTGCTCGTATTTGCGAACCCAAAGCAACTAAATCCCAAAATGTTTTTTCGTTTTTAGGAAATGGAATTTTTGGAAAATCAGTTTTTAAGAAATCTTTGTAGTTAGTTCTGTATTTTGGCGAATGCAAAACTGCATATATATAATCTAGAATATCAATTGGAGAAAAACTGCTTGCAGTTTTTTCTTTTTCATTTGTAAATTTTAGATTTAATTCATTTGCTATTTTGTTTATAATTTCAGCGTTTAAATTAGGAATTCGTTCAGTGTTTAGTTCTGTTGAAAGTTGTCCGTTAGTTTCGGGATAAACATAAATAGGTAAGGAGTATGTTTGAAAACCATAATAATTTATGTCAATTATGTCTTTAGAAACAAAGGTTGAACTAAAATTTTCTGTATTTACTAATCCTCTCATTAGGCATAAAGTGAAATTGTCTTTTTGAATGAAATTTTTCATAAAGTCTTTTCTACTTCTTCCAACTAAATTATCATCGTAATAAATATATTTTTCAGTAAAAGGTTTGTAATTATATTTTAAAATTAGGTTTTTTTCTATTTCTAAATTATAATATTTTTCAACATTATTTGACAAATCTTTTTTACTGAAATTTACTAAAATTTCATCATTTGATGTTTTAACACCCGATGACTTTTTTATAAATATTTCGTCAACTCCAAAATTTGAATTATACTCGTTTTGCAATTCATAATTTTGAGGTATAAAAAAATAGTCAGGATTTGAATGTAAAACTTCAATGAATTTTATTTTAGACAATGTGTTTTCTGTTAGGAAATCATATTTAAAATCACGTTTTCCGAATAAATCAAAATGAAACACTTTGCCTAATTCATTTGTTTTTTTCTTTCCTGTTTTTACAAA
>JAYVFV010000004.1:0-2372 GCA_043772885.1 Flavobacteriales bacterium | reverse complement strand
GAGTTTCTGCTTGTTCGTTAGGACATCAACATCCAAAAGTAAATCAAGCGGTAAAAGATCAATTGGATAAATATTCGCATGTAATGGTGTATGGCGAGTATTCTCAGAGTCCAGCTGTAGAATATTGCAAATTGCTGGTACACCATTTACCAAAAGAATTAAATAAAGTGTATTTGGTAAATTCAGGAACTGAAGCTTGTGAAGGTGCGTTAAAATTAGTGAGACGTGTTACGGGTAGAAGTCAATTAATTTCCTGTCATAATGCCTATCACGGCAATACAATGGGTTCGATGAGTGTCATGGGTTTTGAAGAACGCAAGCAAGTTTTTCGTCCTTTGATTCCAGATGTCGATTTTATAACTTTCAATAACGAAGACGACATCCAAAAAATAACAACCAAAACAGCCGGAATTATATTGGAAAGTATTCAAGGTGGCGCGGGCTTCATCCAACCTGAAAATGACTTTTTATCAAAAGTAAAACAACGTTGTGAAGAAGTTGGCGCATTATTAATTATCGACGAAATCCAACCTGGATTTGGCAGAACTGGAAAATTATTCGGGTTTGAAAACTACAATGTCATTCCGGATGTCATTATCATTGGAAAAGGAATGGGAGGCGGAATGCCAGTTGGCGCGTTTGTAGCCAATGAAAAGCATATGGATTTGCTGAGTCACGATCCGAAACTCGGACACATAACTACATTTGGCGGACATCCTGTCATAGCCGCTGCTTGTCTTGCCACTTTGAAAGAAATCACTGAATCTGGGCTCATAGCAGCAACCCTCGAAAAAGAAAAACTCTTTCGCCAACTTTTGGTACATCCTTTGCTTAAAGAGGTTCGCGGAAAAGGATTGATGCTGGCAGCCATTACATCCAATCCAGAAATAACGAATCAGGTTATTTTTAAATGTCAGGAAAAAGGATTAATTCTATTTTGGTTATTGTTTGAAGGAAAAGCGATTCGAATAACACCACCGTTAACAATTTCTGAAAATGAAATTCGTGAAGGTTGCCGAATTATTTTAGAAGCGATGGATGAAGTTCAATTGATAATTGATAATTGATAATTTAAATATAAACCGATAATTATCAATTGTTAACTGTTAATTATCAATTGAATTGCTGTTAATTAAATTGTTCAAAACAAAAACAAAATTTCCACAAAACGAGAAGATTTTACTTACTTTTATGTAAGCTAATCAATACATATAAGAGTATGCATTTAAGCGAAGAAGAAGAAGACTACAACTTATCCTTATCCAAATTTGAATCAATGTTGAAAACCAATAAGGTTTTGTTTTTTGATTCGGAGGAATTTGAAGAAATCATCCTTCACTACCTCGATATGGGAAAAGCCAATCTGGCAAAAAAAGCCTTGAAATTAGCATTAGAACAACATCCAAAATCTACTGGATTAAAATTAGTTCAAATCGAAATGCTAGTTTATGACGACAAACTCGATATAGCCGAAAAAATGCTAAACGAGTTGTACGCCATCGAACCTACAAATGAGGAAATCTTCATTCAAAAAGCAAATATTTATTCCAAAAGAGACAATCACGAGAAAGCAGTCGAACTACTTCATGAAGCGTTACTGTTAACCGAAGATTTTGCCGATGTTTATAATTTAATCGGTATGGAATATTTATTTATGGACAATTTGGAGATGGCAAAAGAGAGTTTTATCAAATGCCTGGAAGAAGATATCGAAGACCAATCGGCGCTTTACAACGTGGTGTATTGTTTTGAGTTTTTAGATCAGAATGTGGAAGCTATTGAATATATTAAGAAATATATTGATAAAAATCCGTACTCGGAAATCGCTTGGCACCAATGTGGAAGATTGTATTACGGACTAAAAGATTATGAGAATGCAGTTCGTGCTTTTGAATTTGCGACTTATATTGACGAGCAATTTCTTGGTGCTTATATGGAAAACGGAAAAGCATTAGAACGCTTAAAACGTTACGAAGATGCCATAGAAAATTATAAAAAAACGATTGAATTGGATGATCCAACTTCGTATGCTTTATTACGAATTGGAAAATGTTATGAAAAATTAGGTAACAAAGTAGAAGCACTAAAATATTTCAATAAAACAGTTCACGAAGATCCATTATTAGATAAAGGTTGGATTGCCATAACTGATTTTTATGTCCGTCAAAAAAACTATAAAAAAGCATTGCTCTATGTGAACAAAGCCATCGCTATCGACGATCAGAATCGTGCCTATTGGAAGCGTTATGCTACGATTAACAAAGCAATGAATTTACATGAAGAAGCCGAATACGGATACCGAAAAGCGGTCGAATTTGGTGATGCCAATTTAGATACTTGGTTATTTTGGGTGGATACGTTACAGTTTTTAG
>JAYVFV010000003.1:0-21313 GCA_043772885.1 Flavobacteriales bacterium | reverse complement strand
GGAACCATAACCAGCCATAAGTTTTCCGAAGAATCCTTTGTTTTTCTTTTCATCTATCGTTAAATTTATACTGGCATTATTAGAGCTAGAGACAGCTCCTGTTTTTTCTTCTTTTTTAGTTTTTGTATCGGTTACTTGAACTTTATTTATAATATCGGAAGGTAAATTTTGCAATGCGATTTTTCCGTCTTTATCAAAAAATGGTTTTCCGTTTACTAGAATTTGATTGACTTCTTTTCCGTTTACAGTAATTTTTCCTTCTTCATTAATTTCAACACCAGGCAATTGCTTGAGTAGTGTTTCTACATTTGCATCAGGTCTGACTTTAAATGAAGAGGCGTTAAATTCTAAAGTATCTTTTTTGATTCTAATAGGTGGTGCTTCACTTTTGATAACCACTTCATTTAAATTGTTGATGCGTTCTTTCAATGCTATGGTCCCGAAATCTTTATTTTCTGAAACTTTTTCAAGCGCAATTTTAGCTTCTTGATATGTAACAAAAGAAACTTTAAGTACTACAGGATAAGTGATTTTTTTAATTTTAAGGTCGAAGTTTCCTAGTTTATTTGTTATGGTATAATCAATAACTGTAGAATCTTTTGCATTGGATAGATAAACTGTGGCTGATTCAATAGGTAATTTTGTGTTTTCGTCGATAATTTTTCCTTTTAAAGTAAAGCCTTTTTGTCCGTAAGAAAAAGAGCATAGTAATAGTAATAGAATAGTAGATAAAGATTTTGGCATAAAAATATATTTTAATTTTATTGATAACTGCGAATTAATCACTTTATTATTTAACTAAATAATTTCTTACAAATTTTAACATTTTAACAAAAAAAAATCATCTAATTTCTTAGACGATTTTTTATTCTTATAATTAAGTTTTTCTATTTCAAAATCTTTAATGATTCAATTGCATAAGAATCTGTTGGTTCTAAAGCTAAGGTTTTATTGAAATATTCTTTCGCTTTTGCTCTATCAGAATTGGCATAATAAGCCGCAATTGCGTTATATGATTCTGTAATTTTCTTTTTATTTTTAATAATTTCTTCTTCTCCTTTTGCAGTAACTATATCAATGAATTTTTGATAGTTAACGGCCATTATCTCATCCAAATCTAGTGTATTGTTAATTCTTGCTTTGTACAAATAAGCTTCTTGGTAATTTGGATTTGCAATTACTACATTATCCATTGCAACATCTGCTTTTGCTAAAGCTACCTTATCAATAGTTTTACTATCTTTTCCTTTATTAGCAGTGTAAACGCAAAGACCGTAATACACATTATCTTCCAAATAATTTTTAGAATTTGGATTTGATATTGCAATTTCAAAAACTAAAGCGGCAACATCATATGCTTTTTGTGAAAAATACTTTTTACCAACTTCGTTCAATTCATTTGCCATTGTTGGCTCTAATTCAACTGCTTTTTTAATGTCGGCAGATGCGGAATTTAACAAAGTAGCGTCAACTGTTTTACCATCTACGCCTGTAGCTTTTTTAAGTTTAGCTAATCCTAAATAAAGATAATCTCTTGCAATAAGTTTATTTGTTCCTTTTGTTGTGAAATCGGTAAGTGCTGTAATTGCAGCATCAGTATTTCCATTTTCATAAGCAGAATATCCTAAGTAACGCAAGATTCTAGGATTAACTTTATCCAATTGTTTCATTTGATTGGCTTCAGCTTCTAGCGCTTTATAATCTTTAGCCAAGATTAAAAAATCAGCATGACGCATACGAGACGTTAATGAATAATCGGTCATGCTCATGTATTTTTCATAATATGCCAAAGCTTTAGCAATATTTTCAGTGTATTTTTTTGGTTCGTTATTTCCCCACAAATAATAGGTTTCTGCTAATTCTCTGTAAACTGGACCATAATTTGGATTAATTTTAACCACTTCGTCATATGCTTTTACAGCTTCTGTATACGCTTTAGCGCCTTTTAACAAAACACCCAATTGCATTTTAGCTCTTATTAAAGAATTATCGATAGCATAAGCATTTCTATAAGCTGCATACGCTTCGTTTTGATTTTTATCTCCGTAATATGCATCTCCCAAAGCCAATTGCACTTCGGCAGCTGTTGGATTAACTGTTTTTGCTTTTGTCAATAATTCAATTGCAGCTTTGTAATTAGGCTTTTCTGTATTCATATACGCTTTTGCAATATAAATGTATTCTTCAAAATCTTTCTTTTTAAGGTCTTTAGCAACCAGATCAAATTTGGATTTAGCAGCAGTTGCATCTCCATTATTAAGATCCATTTGACCTAATCCTATCGAATTAAATTTAGCAAATTCACTTGCAGCAATTCCTTTTTGAAAATAAATTCTAGCTGAATCTTCTATATTTTGTTTTAAATATATAGTACCTAATAAAAAGGAAGCTTTACCATTTGATGGTTTTGCTTGTAATATACCTTTAAGCATTGCTTTTGCCTTTTCATATTGTTCTGAATCAATAGCTTTCTTTGCTAAATCTACATCTTGTGCTTGGCTTACTGAAGCAGAAGAAATTAATAGCGCAATACTGAAAATCTTAAATGTGTTCATCTTAATTATTTTTTATTCTTAAATTCTAATTTGTTTCTATTTTATTTCTTATTCTGATATTTCGGGAGGGTTCTCTCATAGGGGCGAGGCCTGATTTTAGAATAATTCGTTGTCCTTTTTCTCCAGTTATGAATGAGCCGAAACCCATTCCTAAACCTTCGTAACCTTGACAATTGACGATAAACAAAACACGTGCCAAAGGATATTTTCTTTTAGCTACGTTGTCTTGACTTGGGTAAATATAATCGCTACTATTAGTGCTTTTTACACTTAAAATATTTACTAAATCAACATGTTTTTGCATTTCAGGTTTTGGTTGATACAACCAATTAATACCAACCACTCCAATCATACCATCATTCTTAGCAATATATTTTATTACATCTTCATTGGTTTTAAATGAAAAAACGTTTTCTTGAGGTAAAGAATTAACGCCGGCTAATTCACATAAATACCTTACAGTACTTGAATTTGGATTGTCAAAAACCAAACCTTTAATGTTGTTATTTTTTCCTTTAATAAAATCTACAACGTCATTAATGGCAATTAAAGTGTCATTTGATTTTTTGTTTTTAATAAATGCAATAGCATCAATTGCAAAGGGTGTTGAGCGCGGAACTATCTTTTTATTTTTAAAAACAGCTTGTTCTTCTTTATTTAATTCTCTGGATAAAATAACTATATCGGCTTTCCCATTGGCGAGAGAAATAATACTTTCTTTTTCTGATTGTGGAAATAATGTAATTTTTGAGTTGTAATTATTTTCAAAAACTGCCAGTTGGTCTTCAATAATTGGCAATAATGTTTCATCCACTAAAATGGTTGTTTTTCCTTCTATTATAGTATCACTTTTGGGAGCGTTTGGATCTTTTTTGGTACACGAAAAAACAATCACCAAAAGTACTGCTGACAAAATGAAATTATATTTTAAGTATTTTTTCATTACTCTTTATTAGTATTAAAGAAACGCAAAAACCGAATAAAAGAATATACAATTAGTAAAACTCCAAATGCAATTCTATACATTGTTGGCATTTTCAAAGGTAAGTTTTCCCAAAAAATTATTATCAATCCTAGTGTTAAATATATCAGAAAAAACAAAATCCCTATAAATAGAAGAAATCGCTCATTAGGCGATTTCTTCTGAAAAATATTTATAAGCTTTTTTATCATTATTCAGATGCTGTTTCAATAGCTATAGGAATTTGATATGAACACCTTACTTTTTTACCGTTTTGTTCAGCTGGCGTCCATCGTGGAGACTTTTTCAGCACTCTAATTGCCTCAGTGCCTGTTCCGTAACCAATATCTTTCAAAACTTTAATATCGGTTAATGAACCATCTTTTTCGACAACAAAAGAAACAATAACTTTTCCTTTTAATCCTTCTTCATCAGGCGCTTGATAGTTATTTTTAATAAAACTATAAAATTTACCTAAACCTCCTGGATATTCTGGTTTTACCTCAATACCTGCCGAGTTATAAATGTTATTATCGTCTTCAACCACTTCTTTTCCGTTACCAACTGGTTCTACAGTTAATGGCGCATCAGGATCTCCTTTTATAGTTTCGTCACCTAATTTTTTGTCTTTAATCTCTTCTACTTTAGGTGGTTCTTCGGTTACCTCTTCTGTTTTAGCAACAACAGGTTTTACAAATTTTACCTGATCCACTTTTGGAGGAGGTGGTGGTGGTGGTGGAATATCTTCTTTTGGTTTTTCTTTTGGTGGTAACTTAATCGTTGTGATTTTTTGATCTAAAGCAATATCATCTTCTGTAGCACTGCCGATAAAATCAACAATCATAGGTGTTGCTACAGCAAAAGCAAAAACTACTGCGCCAATTAACATAGCACGTAATGTAGTATTCCCACTTCTTTTGCGTAAATCGTAAGCACCATAACTTTTGTTACGACCTTCAAAAACGATGTCGAGCCACTGTTTTCTTAATAAGTCTAATTTCATATTATATGTTTTTAATGAATACTTAAGGAGTATTCGTGTTCATCTTATCCGCCAATGCTTTTTCTTCTGGAGAAAAATCATTTACAATAGCATATGTAGGAACACCACAAATAGCCATTTCATCTAAAATATCAACCAAATTTTTATAGGTTGACTTTTTTGTAGGTTTAATAATAACTATTAATCCTTTTTTAGCACCCACTATTTCTGGAACTGATTTTACTCTTTTCAATAACTCCTTACGAATTCCTTCTTTTCCATAAACCGCATCAGTTGGTTTACCATTTGGCTCAGGCGCTTCAATAAGTCCGTGAAACCATTTGATTTTATTATTATCCCCAAGAATAATCGTCATGGTTCTTCTTTGATCTACCTTAATATCGGGAGTGTCAGTTGAATCATTTTTATCAGGCAAACCCAAATCCATAGATTGTGGTTTAGATAGCGATGTAGTCAACATAAAGAACGTGATTAATAAGAAAGCCAAATCCACCATAGCCGTTAAATCTACTTTCGAGTTTTGTTTTTTACTTCTTACCTTACCACCGCCTTTTTTGCCGCCACCGTCTCCGGTATTTAATTCAGCCATTTTATATCTTTATTGAATTAATAGTCTTTTCCTCTTAAACCCGTAACTAAATTAAAGCTATTGATTTTTTGGTCTTGTAAAATATCCATAATCTTTTTGATTTGTGGATATTGTTCTTTAGCATCGCCTTTAATAGCGAAGTCAAGTTCTTTAGTTTTACCTAATTCAGCATTTGCTTGTCTAACGGTATAAACCCATTCTTTTAATTGATTGTCGATAGAGTCAAAAGGAATTCCGGTTTGAAAACCAACTTTGTTTCTATCCGAACTTTTCATTGCAATGATTTGTTTCAAATTACTCATCGGAACTCCGAATTCATCAATTAAAGCAAATTGTTTTTGTTCGTCTTGAGTTAACCCAAGTTTGAATCTATTTTCTATCAATTCAATCGTTTTTTCACGAATATCTCTATCTTTCATTCCGAAGAAAACTTTTGGTTTTCCTTCATAACTTCCTAGTGTCAAAGTAACTAAACCCGTTTCTGGTAATTTAGTTTGTACTGTTGAAGCTGGAGTTTGAACAGGAAGTGGCTCTTGTTGTTTCGCCGTTGCCGTTAAGATAAAGAACGTAAGCAAAAGAAAAGCCACATCACACATTGCTGTCATGTCGATAGACGCCGCTTTTTTGGACATTGTTATTTTTGCCATTGTCTTTTTTATATTATTTTATTTGATGAAGAAATTCATCAAAAAAATTACTGTTATTTTGAACTTCCTCTAAATCTTCTGTACGTATTTACGATTGCTGTTCCAGCCTCATCGATAGAATATGTTAAAGTATCAATTTTAGAAGTAAAGAAATTGTAAGCTACAATTGCGAAAGCAGAAGTTGCGATACCTGTTGCTGTATTAATAAGTGCTTCAGAAATACCATTTGCTAATAAAGCTTGATCAGGAGTACCTGTAGTCGCCAAAGCACCAAACGCTTTAATCATACCTGTAACTGTTCCCAATAACCCAGCAAGAGTTCCTAAAGAAACTAAAGTAGAAAGTATCGTCATGTTTTTTTCTAACATTGGCATTTCAAGAGAAGTAGCTTCTTCGATTTCTTTGTGAATCATTTCTGATGCTTCTTCGCTATTGAATCCTTCTTTTTTAACATCTTGATATTTTACTAAAGCCGATTTAATTGCATTAGCAACAGAACCTTGTTGTTTATCACAAGCAGCAATTGCGTCATCCATATTACCAGCATTGATACTCGCTTGTACTTTGCTCATAAATTGATCAAGATTTCCTTTTCCTGAAGCTTTTGAAATAACAAAATATCTCTCGAAAGAGAAAACGATTACCATTAATAATAATCCCATTAAAATTGGCACGATTGGACCTCCTTTATATACCATTGCCAAATAATTTTCTGCTAATGGATGTCCTGTATTTACTCCTCCTTCAAAATTAGAACCAGATCCCATGATAAAATACCAAATAAGCCATCCTACGAAAACACATAATACAATTACAATTCCAGAGAACATTCCTCCTCCATTTGACCCTTTTTCTTTTTTAACGTTTGCCATTTTTAAAATTTTTAATAGTTTAAAATAATTTATTAGTTTTTAGTTGTAAATAAACTTGAATAGGGACAAATTTAATTTTTTAGTTGAAATAAAAAAACTTTTTTCATTAATTATAACATTAGGTTAAATTAAGACTTTCTGTCATCTAAAAATTCCCTTGTAGTTTTTTTTAATTATTCTAAACAAATCAATTCATTCTTAATTAATTATACAATCAGACTTCGATAAACAACGTTTTTTTTGCTGTTTTTCGTATATTTATGTTAATAACTATTTTTTTAATTAAGTGGGATTTACCTTTAATTCGAGTCCTTCAACTACTGAAAAAATAGTATATTGCACTAAAATAACTTTTACTAAATTCAATGTTTTATAAAAATGAGTAAAAAAGAATCGTTTATTCAAGACATCAATGAAGGATACACTTCCAAAGGAGCTAGTTTACTTCTAGGAGCAGCACTACTTGACGGAGAACCAATTGGGGAAACTCAAATTAAAATTCCATTAAAAACATTAAATCGTCACGGATTAATAGCAGGCGCCACTGGAACTGGAAAAACCAAAACCATTCAAGTATTATCCGAACAATTATCATCATTTGGAATTCCCGTATTGATGATGGATATAAAAGGTGATTTTTCTGGAATTGCGAAACAAGGCGTTGAAAAACCTTTTATTACCGAACGCCATACTAAAATAAACATTCCTTATACAACAGCTTCATTTCCAGTTGAATTGATGACACTTTCGGCACAAGATGGCGTTCGATTGCGAGCAACGGTTTCTGAATTTGGACCTGTATTATTTTCAAGGATTTTAGATTTGAATGACACTCAAAGTGGCGTTGTTTCTGTTATTTTTAAATATTGCGACGATCATCAAATGCCACTTTTAGATTTAAAAGACATCAAAAAAGTACTGAATTATATCACCGAAGAAGGTAAAGACGAAATCAGTGAAGAGTACGGAAAGATTTCTACAGCAACTACGGGAACCATTCTGCGAAAAATAATTGAATTAGAGCAACAAGGTGGCGATTTCTTCTTTGGAGAAAAATCGTTTGAAATTGATGATTTAATGCGAATCGATGAAAACGGAAGAGGCTATGTAAACATCATTCGATTGACAGACATTCAAGATAAACCCAAATTATTCTCGACTTTTATGTTGAGTTTACTTGCCGAAATTTACCAACAAATGCCCGAAAAAGGAGATGTTGAACAACCCGAACTCATTTTATTCATCGACGAAGCACATCTTATTTTTAACGAAGCGAGCAAAGTTTTATTAGACCAAATAGAAACCATCATCAAATTAATTCGCTCCAAAGGCGTTGGCGTTTACTTTGTGACGCAAAATCCGATGGATATTCCCAAAGGGGTTTTAGCGCAATTGGGATTGAAAATCCAACATGCGTTGAGAGCATTCACAGCCAACGACCGACAAGCGATTAAACAAACTGCCGATAATTATCCATCATCGGATTATTACAAAACCGACGAAGTGTTGACTTCACTCGGAATTGGAGAAGCATTCGTTACGGCATTGAACGAAAAAGGAATTCCGACGCCATTAGTTGCAACGATGCTTCGTGCGCCAATGAGTCGAATGGATGTTTTAGTTGCTACTGAAATTGCAGAAATCAATGCAAAATCGAAATTGGTTCGGAAATATTCGGAAGAAATAAATCGTGAAAGTGCGTATGAAATTTTAAATAAAAAAATCGAAAGTGCTGTTCAACAAGCCGAAGAACATCAAGTTGAAGAAAAGAATAGCAACGAACCAAGTACTGCTGAAGTGATTGGAAAATCGGTTACGAAAGTGGTGACAAGTGCTACTTTTATTCGTGGCGTTTTTGGTGTTTTAATGAAGATTTTTAAAAAGTAAAAGAGTGTATTGCGAAGACAATTGCCTTAGCCCAGATAGCAGTGGAAATCCTGGCATTGCGTGAGTAATAATTGTTATGGATTGCTTCGTTCCTCGCAATGGCAGATTGTAACGAATAGCTGGAAAAGCTTCGAATTGCTTCGTCACTCGCAATGACCACTACTTCAACAAAGCAATAATTCTATTCTCGACTTCTTCGCTATTCCATTTTTCTTCAATGTTTGGAATTTGCATGATTGCCTCCATAATTTTATTTTGAAAATCGCCTATCGCCAACGCATCAGAATATGGTTGCAAACTAAAGGTAACGCGACTGTATAATGGCTTCCATTTATCGGGATGTTTACCAGAAAACCATTTTTCTATTTTCTTTTGGAGCAGGAAGTTGGAATCGGCAGTTTTGGTACTCATTTCGATAAAATTTCTACTCGAAAGTTCTGCAATAGCATCGGCATTGGGTTTGCGAGATTTTTGATATTCCGAAAAAATGGTCTTCCAATCGTCATTGTATTTGGCAATCATTTCACTTAAAATGGTGATGTCTTCAAAACCAACGTTCATTCCGTGTCCGTAAAACGGAACAATCGCATGCGCCGAATCGCCAATCAAAGCCACTTTATCTTCGTAGGTCCATGGATAGCATTTCATTTTTACCAAATAACTCGTTGGATTTTTGAAAAAATCTTTTACCAAATCGGGAATAACCGAAGCCGTATCGGGGAAATACTTGGCAAAAAATGCCACTAAACTTTGTTCGTCTTTTAACTGCTCGAAAGAATTTTCACCTTCAAAAGGCATAAATAGCGTACAGGTAAATGTTCCGTCGAGATTGGATAAAGCCATCAACATAAAATTGCCTCTTGGCCAAATGTGCAAAGAATTTTTATCAATTTTATGCGTTCCATCGGCATTGGCTGGAATATGCAATTCTTTGTAGCCCATTTTCATAAACTCTTGGGAATAATCAAACAAGCTCTGACGTTGCATCCGGTGGCGAATTCGAGAAAAAGCACCGTCGGCACCGAATACTTTATCGTATTTTAATTCACTCCATTCGCCTCTTTCGGTTTCACCAATATGCAAGGTCGCATTCGCTAAAGTTACATCCCAAATTTTATGCTCGAAGAAAAAGATTACGCCGACATCTTCTGCTAAATCAATCATTCTACGATTTAAAACACCACGTGAAAGAGAAAAAATCGCCTCGCCTTCTTTGCCATAATATTGGTAGTTAATTTTATCGTCTTGAGTGTGAATGGCTCGTTTGTCGACTGGAATTCCAATTTTGCGAATTTCATCTTCCAGACCTACATCTTTCATGGCTTTCCAACCACGATCTGACATCACTAAATTGATAGAACGACCAGAGAATTCTACTTTTCTAATGTCGATACTTCTATCGTAGACGTGAACCGTATGTCCGAGTTTTTTCAGGTAGATTGCTAATAAAGTTCCGACAAGTCCAGAACCAACAACAGCAATTTTTTGTGGAGTTTGCATTTAAATAGTGTAAACGGTTTTGCAAATTTAATTTTTTTTAGTCACGGATTGCACGAATTTTCACGAATTATTTCGGATTGAATACCAACTTAGTAGAAGTGGCTATGATTTCTTTTTTATTCATTTTCATTTTTCGAAATTTTCCTTGAACGTACATTTCGGCTTGATCGCTGTAATGTTTGCTCATTGGATTTCCGGATTGTCCTGTTGGGAGAATACTGTAACTGTTTTCGATATCCGAAAAATCGATGACTCTTCGTGTAGACGGTCCTGCTTTTACTTCGTATTTTCCGCTGTCGTTGTACACAAACATTAAATTATTGATGACTTCATTAGCACCATCAATTTCGAATGGTCCGACATTGAAGAATTTTTTAAACAAAGCTACTTTTCCAATTGGATGCTGGTTTTCTAGCGTATGAACTTTATTCCATGTCCAATTCGAAACTTCGCTTCCCAATTGCTTTTCTAAAGCTGTGATAGCTTCATTATAAGATTGACTTAAGATTTGAGATCTAGTTTCCTTTTTATTTTTTGTAGTAACATTATCCCACCAAACGGAAGTCTCATTAGCACTTTGTCGTGCGATTACTTGTTTGATAATGTGTGTTACCAATAATGCGTTAAAATCAGCAGAACCGAGTTCATCTTGAAAAGTGTTTTTTAAATAGCAATACACCCATTTGTTGTATATGGTTGGTGCGATATCATTCAAATTATTGGAACCATTCCATTTTTTTAAAACTTTCAAAGCTTGTTTTTGATTTGGATTTAGTTCTTTTTCGTTTAAAGTCAGTGTCCAATTTGCAACAATACTCGGTGCCACTGCAGAAGCATTATCGGTAATCATTTTTTTGACATCGGCAGCAGTCCAGTTGCTTTTGGATTCTAATAATCCTTTGATTCGTTTGGCTCTATCTTCTGGCAGATAATATCCTGGATACAAATAGCCATCAATAGCTTCAGGTTGATTGTTGGACGAATAAACGTAATTCCAATTCGGATTTATAGCTGACGGATTTTTAGAAAACGGCAAAAATTCTTTTTTATCATCAACGCCATTTGCACCATTTAAAATGAAATTTGGATTGATGGATTGATCTAGTTTATACAATTTTCCGGATGTTATCCAAGCGATATTGTTTTTAGCATCACCGTACATAATATTCAATCCTGGAGCGTGAATTAATTCGACATTTTTATAAAAATCGTTTACATCTTTAGCGTGAGAAATCGCATGGACCGCTTCTAGAATTTGATTTTTTTGCTGCGTATAAATCCACGACATTGCCACTGGTTTTTTTGTTGAAAGTGTTGTCAGCAATCCGTTTACTAATGGTCCGTGAACAGATTCTTTGAAAGTTAAAGATACCGAAGTACTGTCTTTTACTTTGATTGTTTTTTTGTGGATTTTGTAATTCTTATACCCATTAATTGTTTTGTATTGATGGGTGTTATTCGGATTTTCTTCTTCTTGAAACAAATCCAAATCGTCGTTTTCAAACATGGTTAATCCATACGCATAATTTCGATTGTGTCCTAAAAGGGGAAATGGAGTTCCAGCTAAATAATACCCATACATTTCATAATCTGGAGTTACGATGTGTGCCTCATACCAAGTACATGGTTGCGAAAACGCTATATGTGGATCATTCGCAAATATAACTTTCCCATTCTTCGTTTTTGGAGCACCAATTACCCAACTGTTACTCCCAATAAAAGCAGGAACTGGCGAATTATCCAACAAGCTTGTCAGCGATTTTGAGATTTCAGCATAATCGTTCGATTTTAGCTCCGCTCTGTTCGGCTTCGCCTCGAGTCCTTTGTAACTTTTTAATTGTGTTTTTGATAATGCACCATCCAACCCAAAATCTTTCAGATAATCCATTCCAAGTTTATCACGAATATCGGTGAGCAAAGGATCTGTTTTTTGTGCCATTGCGAAACTAAATGACATAAATCCGAAGATATTATAAACGTCTTTAAGTGTGTATTTTTCTTTTTTAATTCCAATTAAATTAAATTCTACAGGTGTTTTTCCGTTTTCGATGTATTGATTGACGCCATCTAAATATGCCATTGCTAATTGATAGGTTTCGGAATTTTTATCTAGTTGAGCAATTGTCTTTGTGGAATTTTTATCGATACCAATTCCCGCAAAAAACAGATCGCTTTTTAATGCTTTTGAACCAAATATTTCGGACAATCTACCCGGAGCGATTCGTCGCAAGAGTTCCATTTGCCATAATCTATCTTGTGCATGAACATATCCTAAAACGGTCATGGCATCTTTTTGTGAATTGGAATAAATATGAGGCACACCATATTCATCAAAATAAACAGTTGATTTTGTAGTGATGTTTTGAAGACCAACTTTGCCTTCATATTGGAGTTTTGTTGTTAGTAAGTAAATATATATGGTAAGAAAAAGTAGTGCTATTATGGAGAATAATATATAGAGCGTTTTTTTTATTTTTTTCATTTTAATCAATTTATCAAATATAAAAAAAATATCCATTATACTAATTTCAAAAAAGCGAGAAATATTTATAGGCAGTTAAAAGCTTATAAAATTCTATGGTCGTCCAAAATAAATAATTTGAGCAATTTTAGTGCTGTCGTCAAATAAAAAGTAATATATTTGTAATATACTATATTATTATGTATAGAACAACCTTAAAATTTATTATTATTTAACCTTTAAAACAATTAATTTATGAAAAAAATCTACTCATTATTATTGCTATCTATAGCTACTTTTAGTTATGGGCAATTTTCAGAAAATTTTGATGCAGCAACTGTTCCCGCTATACCCACTGGGTGGGCTTCTTATAGAGGAGCAAATGGTCTTGGTACTGGTTTCGATTGGACTACATTAGTATCAACCCGTGCTAATTCAGGTGCTAATGTTGCTTTTGTAAGGTATGAAGCTACTGGAGGAGTAAATGAAGATTGGTTGGTTACGCCTTTAATTAATTTAACTAACTACACTAATGCTTCTTTGACATTTTATGCGAATCAGCAATATACTGATCCATACGGGACTTCTTATGAAATTAGAGTTTCAACTACTTCTCAAACATCAATAGCGAGTTTTATGACTGAACAAACTTATACAGAAGCTGATTTTTTATTAACTACTACACCAATGGGTGCAACTGCCATGAAAACTGTAAGCTTAAGTGCTTATTCTGGTCAACAAATATATATAGCTTTTGTAATGGTTCAGAATGATGGTGATAATTGGTTTTTAGATACTGTAGGTGTTACGGGAACTTTAAGTACCATCACTTTTGATTCACAAAATAATACTGTTTACCCAAATCCAACAACAGGTTTAGTAACTATTCAATCTAATGATGTTATTGAATCTGTAAAAGTAATTGGAATGTTAGGAAATGTATTAAAGACTTATACAAATACAAATTCTATTGATTTATCAGATTTAAGTTCTGGTAATTATTTAGTAAATATAATTACTGCTAATGGAGAAACTACTACTAAAAAAATAGTAAAAAATTAAAACACTTTTTATATTATAAAAGAGCGTTACGTAAAAATGTTTACATAACGCTCTTTTTTATACTCTTTTAAAATCAATTTTTTGTCCCACATCAAGTCCGTTGTTTTTAGCTAAAACACCGCACATGTGAAATAACATTCGAGCACCAACGTTTCCGTCCCAATCGTCTTTTTCTCCTGGAGCCACTTCTACTAAATCGAAACCTATAATTTCTTTGCCACTTTCGGCTAATTTATTGAATAAATAAGTAGCTTGTTCAAAAGAAAACCCTCCTGGAACTGGCGTTCCTGTATTTGGGCAATACCAAGGATACATTCCATCAATATCAAAACTAATACAAACTTTTTGTGGAAGTGAAGCGATAATACTATCGCATTGTTGTTGCCATGATTTACCTTCAAAAGTTTCCTTTTTTAAATCGGAATCGGTGTGAATTAAAACCCTTCCGTTTTCACTTTTTGCAACATCCACTTCTTGTTCACAGAAATCTCGAATTCCGACTTGTACAATTTTAGAAATTTGCGGAATTTGTAAAGCATTATACATAATAGATGCATGCGAATACGTAAATCCTTCATAAGCAATCCGCAAATCCATATGTGCATCCAGATGCAAAATTCCGAAGTTGTCGTGCTGGGTTGCCAACGCTTCATAATATCCTAATGGTGTTGAATGATCTCCTCCCAGTAGTACTACTTTTTTACCTTGGTTCATCCAATAGAGAACGGTTTCTTTAACTTGATTGTGTAAGTTACGACACACACTATTTATGGAAGCCAAATTGGTTAGCAAGTTGGGATAATTTTTTAATGCTGCACCCGATTCAAGAGTTTCAATTATTGGTTGTGCGAGTGCTTTGTATTTATCAGAGTTTGATTTCCATTCATTAGGAATTTCGGCGTAATACATTCCTAATTTCCATAATTCCGGAAAATCTTGATGATTTAAATCGACTTGGAACGAGGCTTCGAGAATAGCTTGTGGTCCATTTGAAGCTCCCGATCCATAACTTACTGTTACTTCCCATGGAACCGGAATAATAATGATTTCGGATTGTTCGGCAGAAAATGGCAATCCAAAAATGGTAGCATCTGCAAGTCCCGGTTGGCTTGGATCAAAATTTTGTGTGATTTGTTCTTTTGTCATTTTGAGTGGCTGAATAACTTAGCAACTGAACAGCTGAGTTTTTTTGCAAAGTTAGTGTTTATAGCAAATTATAAAAATCTTATTTCAGTAAATAAAAAAACCACAATGATGTTTAACTTTCATTGTGGTAATTAAAAATAAATTATGGTAAATTTATTATTCTTTTATAAACTTATACGATTCTTTAGAACCATTGAAATAAATAGTATAAACACCCGTTGCCAATTTAGAAATGTTAATAGTTTCTTCATTAGAGTTAATTGCATTTTCTAAAACTTTTTGTCCTAAAAGATTAAATACTGAAATACTTTCGTCAGCATCAAATTCTCCTTTAATTGTAATTTGATTTGTAGCAGGATTCGGAAAAATAATCGTACTGATTTTTATGTTTTCATTTACACCTAATGCCAAAACTGTTAATGTAAATGTTCTAGCAACGGTAGCAGCTCCAAGAGTTGTAGTCATCATTATCAAATACACACCTGGAGTAAAAACTGTTCCTGCTACTGGAGACTGTGTTAACGTTGCCGTACAATTTGGTGAAATTGGATTTGCAAGAGTAGCGTAACTTGGCGATGTATAACTAGCAGACGTAACAGTTTGGTTCGCTATAGGAGCCATTGATAATGCCAATGTTGGCATTGTATATCCAGTTGTAGTAAAATTATCAGTCATTGCTTGGATATCAGCACAAGGATAGTTTCTGTTAATACCAGCTTGTCTAAAAGCAATTGCTGCATTTTGTTGATTTGTTGAAGAATTGGTCAAAGCCAATCCTTCTAAAAAACAAGTATCTGTTTTTATTCTTCCAATTGCATCCCAAATTCTCATTAAACATGTTGCCCAAATTTGACCATCTGTATGAGCTGCACCACCTTGTAAACCTACCAATCCCGATGGATAAACAGCACCATAATCAGTAGTTCTACCAGGCCAACAAACATTATTACCATCCCAACTAAACATATAATGATAAGCAGCATCAGCAGGTGTCCATTGATTTAAACTTCTACTATACGATTGAGCCCAATAATCACTATTACCCTCACCTAAATATGGAGATACATTACCATTTGTCATCCAATCGTGTAAACCGTGACCTAATTCGTGCCAAATAACATCGGCGTCTTCAGCATCATCAACACATCCTTCTCCAAAAGCTAATCTATCTGCAGATGGAATATAATGTGAATTATCAGCTCCACTTAAACCTGAAGGATCAAAATGCACAATGCCAGAATTTAATTGTGGTAAACAAACTATACCAAGAGTTTGATTAATATATCGCATACTTTTATCTAATTGATAAAAAACGTTTACTGCTTCGAATGCATTATTATCTCTTGTAAAGTTAAAAGCACTTGTTGCTTGGGTAAATAATCCTGTTGTTGGAGTTTCAAAATCTTTTATTTCAGCAAAAGAACTTTTCAAAGTATATACTCCTGCAGTTAAATCAACTTCTGGTAAAGTAACTGCTGTTCTTGCTGCTCCTAATTGTGTTGTATTGGCATCATTCCCATCAACATAACCTGCTGTACCATAAGCTACATGAGCGAAAGACAATGGATCAGATAAAAATACCATTGCTGTTCCAGGTACAAAAGCAAGTGGAGCTACAGCATTATTTTTTCCTGCTTTCGTTTTCTCATTAGTCTTTTTCTTTGGTTCTTTTTTATGATGATAAATAGCAACATCTTTTGTGCTTAAAACAATTCCATTTTGAGCATCAACTAAAACTTCCCAACTTCCATTTCCATTCGCTGGATTGGTAACCACTCTATATACTAGTTTGGTTTGATTATTAATTTTAGTAACAAATAAATTGTTTTCAGCAACTTCATATTGACCGTCTACTTTTAAATTATCTAATGATTTATTTAACGCTTCTTGTTTTGAAATACTTGGCCTTACAACGATATTCTCAATTGAATTATTGTAAGAATTAGAAGAAAATACCACTTTGTTTTCTGTAGAAAAATGCAAAACAATTTCCGATTGATATACTGGAACATTATTTAACATTTGTTGAAATCGTAAAGTTTCACCTGATTCGCCTTTTCTAACAAAAGACAATTTAAAAGTATGAAAAGATTGAATCTTTAATTCACTTTCATTTGCTTTAATCCAATTTCTTGCAGCAACTTCATTCGAAGAAGTAACTTGAGCAAAACCAGAATAAACAATGCTTAATAACAATGCAATTGTTAATTGTAATTTTAATTTCATTTTTTTTTTAGTTTTAGTAAATAGTTCGTAAATATATTAAATTTCAGCATTTTAAAAAAGATTTTATCTTAAATTTTCACGATTCCTGCTTTTAAAATTTGTCCGAAATTATACATGTCTATGTAGGACGTATACAAAGGAACTGGCGCTAATCGTATCACATTGGGTTCACGCCAATCGGTAATTACGCCATTTTTCATTAAATAATCAAACAAACTTTTCCCCTCGCCATGAAGGAAAACCGATAATTGACACGCTCTTTCATCTTGACTTGATGGCGTTATTATCTCAAAAGTGCTATCCACTTCTTTGTCGATTTCATGCAGAATAAATTCTAAATAAGCTGTGATTAGATTTCTCTTTTTAATTAATTTTTCCATTCCGACTTCAGCAAACAGTTCTACTGAAGCCAAATAAGGTGCTAAAGATAAAATCGGCAAATTACTCACTTGCCAACCATCGGCTCCATGAACGGGATCAAAAGTGGATTCCATTTTAAAACGACGTTCTTTATTTTGTCCCCACCAACCTGCAAAACGCGGTAAATTGGAGTGATGGTGTTTTTCATTAATAAAACATCCTGATGCATTTCCGGGTCCAGAATTCATGTATTTGTATGAACACCATGCTGCGAAATCGACGTTCCAATCGTGAAGTTCTAACTTAATATTTCCGGCGGCGTGTGCTAAGTCGAAACCTACAATTGCTCCAACATTGTGACCTGCTTTGGTTATGGCATTCATATCAAACACTTGCCCGGTGTAATAATTTACGCCGCCAAATAACACCAATGCCAACGCATCTCCTACTTCATTAATTTTAGAAATAATATCTTCTAAACGGATGTTGTTTTCGCCTTCTCTTCTTTTAATTTCAACAATCACATCTTCTGGTTTATAACCATGATGGATGACTTGCGATTGAAACATATATTGGTCGGACGGAAATGCTTTTTCTTCGCAAATGATTTTATACCTGGTTTTTGATGGACGGTAAAATGACACCATCAACAAGTGCAGATTAACTGTTAACGTATTCATCACGGTAACCTCCGATGGTTTTGCTCCGACAATTTTAGACAATGGTTCAGCAAATCGTTCGTGATAATCCCACCAAGGTTTTTCGGCATAAAAATGTCCTTCAACAGCAAAGTTTGCCCAATCATTCATTACTTCATCGACATAAGTTTTAGCACTTTTTGGTTGTAAACCGAGTGAATTTCCTGTGAAATAAATAACATCTTTTCCGTTGTGCTGTGGAAAAATAAATTCATTTCTGTACTGTTGCAATTCGTCTTGTTGGTCGAGTTGTTGTGCAAATTCTTTGGTATTTTGGAATGTCATTGTGTTATAATTTGTGCGTAAAAATAAGAAAAATTATTACACAGAGTTTCACGGAGAAGCACAGAGTTTCACAGAGCATTTAATTTTCTATGTGACAAATACTGTATTGTCCTAATAACAATCGAAATAAAAAAAATCCCATCATTACTGACAGGACTTTTATCTTTTGACTTTCGACTTTCAACTTACAAAATCAACATAGCGTCGCCATAAGAGTAAAATTTATATTCTTCTTTTATAGCTACTTCGTATGCTTTTTTCATTAAATCGTGTCCACAAAACGCAGAAACCATCATTAATAATGTTGATTTTGGAGTGTGAAAATTAGTTACCATACTGTCTGCTATACTAAAATCGTGAGGAGGAAAAATAAATTTGTTTGTCCAACCATCAAAAGGGTTTAACGTTCTTTGAGATGATACAGCACTTTCTATTGCTCGCATAGATGTAGTTCCGATACAACAAATTCTTTTCTTTTTAATTTTTGCATTATTTACGATATCGCATGCTAATTGATTTATTTTCAGTTCTTCCGAATCCATTTTATGTTTGGATAAATCTTCTACCTCAACTGGATTGAAAGTTCCTAAACCTACATGAAGTGTAACTTCTGCAAAGTCAATTCCTTTAATTTCTAATTTTTTTAATAAATGCTTTGAGAAATGCAAACCAGCTGTTGGTGCTGCCACTGCTCCTTCTTCTTTTGCATAAATCGTTTGATAACGCTCAGCATCTTCCTCTGTAACTTCGCGATTAATGTATTTTGGAATTGGAGTTTCGCCAAGTTCTGTCAATTTTTTACGGAATTCTTCATACGAACCATCATAAAGAAAACGCAAAGTTCTACCACGTGAGGTTGTATTATCAATTACTTCAGCCACTAATGAATCGTCATCGCCAAAATATAATTTATTTCCAATTCTGATTTTACGAGCTGGATCTACAAGAACATCCCAAAGACGTTGCTCTGCGTTTAGTTCTCTCAATAAGAAAACTTCGATTCTAGCTCCGGTTTTTTCTTTATTACCAAACATACGCGCTGGAAAAACCTTGGTATTATTGATAACCATTACATCGCCATCGTCGAAATAATCGATAATGTCTTTAAACATTTTGTGTTCGATAGTTCCTTTTTTACGATCGATAACCATTAAACGTGATTCGTCACGGTTTTCGGCTGGATATTCTGCTAATAATTCGGGTGGTAAATTGAATTGAAAATGAGATAATTTCATTTAAAAGAGTTTAGGAGTTTAGGAGTTTAGGAGTTTAGATAATACTAAATTCTAAATCGCGGACAAATATACGATGGTGAGATAGGCGATGTCAAGTAAAAAGGTGTTTATTTTTATTTATAAGTGACTGAGTCGCTGAGTGACTGAGCTGCTGAGCTTATTCTGTATCCGAAATTTGGAAACCAATCGTTTTTAAATCCTTCCAAAAAGTAGGATAGGATTTGGAAACGACTTCGGCATCTTCAATTATTAAAGCCGTTTTTAAAGCTAAAGGCGCAAATGCCATAGCCATACGATGGTCTTGATAGGTGGCGATTGTTACTTCTGAATGTATTGTTTTTCCGGCTTCTAAAGTCAGACTTTCATTTGTGATTGAAATGGTGGCTCCGAGTTTTGTGAGTTCGGTTTTTAACGCTTCCAATCGGTCGGTTTCTTTAATTTTTAAAGTATGTAATCCTGTTAGATGACATCCAATTCCCAATCCGAAAAAGGTTACGGCTATGGTTTGGGCAATGTCGGGGCAATTATTTAGTTTCAAGTTTAACGTTTCAAGTTTCAAGTTTTTGATCTTCTGCAACACGATTTGATTATCATTAAAGATAGTTTCAACTCCGAAGTTTTTATAAATTTCTACCAATACCGAATCTGCTTGCAAACTGTTTTGTTTGTAACTCGAAAGTGTTATTTGTGTTCCGATTTCGGATAACGCGATTATAGAATAGTAATAGGATGCGGATGACCAATCGCTTTCTATTGTTATTGGTTGTCGGTTGTCGGTTGTCGGTTGTCGGTTAACAACAATTTTGTTATTTAAAAATAAAGTGCTTACTCCGATTTCATTGAGTAATGCCAATGTCATTTTGATGTAGGGAATAGATGTAATTTCACCTTCTAATGTTAATTCTAATCCGTTTTCTAATTTTGGAGCGATTAACAATAATGCTGAAATGTACTGACTACTCACATTGGCAGCAAGTGACACTTTATTTTGTGTCAGCATTTTTCCTTTGATTTTTAGTGGTGGAAATCCTTCGTTTGCTTCATATGAAATATCCGCTCCGAGTTGTCGTAAAGCATCGACGAGAATTTTTATAGGACGCTCTTTCATTCGGGATGAACCAGTTAGCTTTACTTCGCGCCCTTCTTGAATAGCAAAAAAAGCAGTAAGAAAACGCATCGTTGTTCCGGCGTGATGCACATCGATAACAGCATCGTTGCTTTGTAATGCTGCAATCATTACTTGTGAATCATCCGAATTGGAAACGTTTTCTAAAGTGATATTTGGATACAACGCTTGCAACAATAACAATCGATTGGTTTCGGATTTGGAACCTGTGATTGAAAGCCCCCTAACCCCCAAAGGGGGAATTTTCGATTTATATAATCTCAAATCCATTTTTATAAAGTCCCCTTTGGGGATTTAGGGGCTAGTTTTTCGTTATTGTGATGGCGGTCGTGATCGCGGTTGGTTTTCAGTTCTATTTTTTTATCGAAAGCCGCTTGTAAATCGATGCCGGTTTGGTTTGCCAAGCACAATACTACAAAAACCACATCGGCAAGTTCTTCGCCAAGATCTTTGTTTTTGTCGCTTTCTTTTTCGGATTGTTCTCCGTAACGACGAGCAATAATACGAGCGACTTCGCCGACTTCTTCTGTGAGTTGCGCCATGTTAGTTAGCTCGTTGAAATAACGAACACCGTGGTTTTTTATCCAAGTGTCGACTTCGAGTTGGGAATTTTTTAGGTTCATTCTTCTTGATTTTTATTATTTAAAAGTTTTTTAGCTGAAACAGAGTTTACTATTTTCTTTCCTGTTTTTGCTTCAAT
>JAYVFV010000002.1:0-2378 GCA_043772885.1 Flavobacteriales bacterium | reverse complement strand
CAATGGCTGATTCCTGGGAATTTTATTTCTATTTCTTGTAGAAATCGCTCTGCTTTTCGGGTTTTAAATTCTTCGTACGATTCGCCTCTATCATTTTTATCGGCAGTTGTATTGAACGTTTGTTCCCATTTTTTCATATCGTCAAAATGCATGTAGGTAATAAATGTCATGCCGTCTGCCCACTCTTCTTTTTTCCCAGAAGCATTCATCGACGCCATATACGCTTTTGGCCAAGAATTTTCATCATATTCATACGCTTTCCAAACGTTATCACTACTTTTAAAATGATAGTAGTTATGGTTGATGTATTTGAATGTTTCTGGTTTAAAAACGATATACAAGCTAAAAGCAGAAATAACGCCTTCTAAACTATTAATCCGACTGAAAAATGATTTTCTGAAATTAGTTTCGCCAACCATTTTTAAAGTTGTTTTCGGATCAATATTCGAAATGACAATGCCCGGCTTAACTTCGGAACCATCCTTCATTTTTATAGCTGTTACGCTATTATTCTCCACTTCAAATTTGGATACTTCTTTGTATTTGTATATTTCTCCACCAAAATGTTTTAATTGTTTGATGAGTTGTTTGGTAATTTGACTTCCGCCATTAATACAACGCCACGAACTTTGAATATAGGAATTCACGGAAAGAGCATGGACATAAAACGGTGATTTTTCTTCAATTCCCGCATATAAGAAGTTCGATCCCGCGAGAACCGATTTTAGTTTTTCGTTATCGGTAAATTCATCAATACATTTTTTGGCATTTAATGTTAACACTTGTGTATCGTATTTCCCTTCCCATTCTAAATTATACAATGGAAATGAATTGCAAGTGGCTTGTACTTTTTCACAATAATTTGTAATCGCTTGTCGCTCTTCTGGAAAATAGTTGACAAGTTGGTTGATGAAATTATCATAACCTTGCGCGTGAGGGAATTCTTCGTTGGTGTCTTCAAAAGAAATAATATCGAAACCATTTTCGGCCATTTTTTTAAGTTTCAGATTATCCATAATGCCTAAATATTTAAAATATTTATACAAATTCTGACCTTCACTTAAACCGCCGATATAATGAATTCCGGTATCGAAAATGGTTTTATCTCTTACAAATGTTTGCAAATTTCCACCAAACTGATTGTTTTTTTCGAGAACACAAACACTGTAACCTTCTTTGGCAAGAATGATTGCTGATACTAATCCGCCCAAGCCACTTCCTACAATAACTACGTCGTATTGCTCTTTCATTATGCTTTTTTCTTTAAAACAATTAGTTGCTCTTCTTCCGCCTCGACGGTAAAACCAGCATCAATTAGTTTGCTTTTTAATTCTGAATTAAGGCATAAAATTACGCAATCGCTTAAAGAAATCATTTCATTTATAGGTATTTCTGAATTTGTATCCGAAATTAAAAGCACATCGTAGTTGCTTTGATGTGTGCTTTCGAAGTTATTCAAATACGTAATGCTTCTTTTTTTGAGGAAATAATTGGTTTTTGCAACACTTCTTCTCTCCTTATCAGTAATATAAGAAACGATAGTTCTCTGCGATTGTTGAAGTGCAAGTAACACATCTAACTGTCCGTAATCGTTAGCAATATGAAGTATTTTTGCTTTGGCAGAAATGTGTTTGTTTAGTTTATAATAAAGCTCCGAATTCATTGCGAAATCGGTTTTCACTTTGTCAATTATAGCACGTTCTTTATAATCAAAACTATTAGTCAGCGTTTGTTTGAAATAATTAGCATCTTCATTTTCTATACGGGTTTGATTATATTTTGCTCTAAAAAAACTATTTATTTTCTTTGATTTTTCGGTGTAATTTTGTCCGAAAGAAATATCATTCGGAGCAATTCTAGCTAAAATTTCAACCGTTGTAGACGATTGATACAACATAAAATCCCCTTTGGGAGAAGCTTCAGAATAACCATGTATTACTATGGGAACAATATCCAAATTAAATGCTGAAGCTAAAAAAAATGCGCCTTTATGAAAACGTTTTACCGAATTATCGATAGAGCGAGTTCCTTCTGGAAAAACCATTAATGAAAATCCTTGATTTACTTTTTCTCTTAAATGTTCTACTCCGTTATCAATTCCGTTAGAGACAGGATAAAAACCAGCAAGTCGAACGCCTCTTCCGAAAAACGGAGAATTGTAAACCCAATCACTGACTAAAAAAATGATTTTCGGACTCAACATTCCTACTGCCAAAATATCTAAAAACGAAGTGTGATTGGCAATAATTATTGAAGGTTTTTGAAAATTTTCATGATGTTTATTTACTATTTTTCTTTTAATTGCTGGATACGTTATAAACACAGAATGCATGAATTTAGACAAGACATAATGAAACGCTTGCACTTTTTTCTTCCTT
>JAYVFV010000001.1:0-2385 GCA_043772885.1 Flavobacteriales bacterium | reverse complement strand
TGAGAAAGATGCTAAAATCGTAGGGTTTCAAACCGAAGTAGAAGCCATTGAAGATATTGATAAAAGAGAGGATCTGTACCTTGCAATTGATGCTCTTGAAAAAGAAGCATACGAAATTTCAGAAAAAACGTTATTAGAAATTCTTCCAGAAGCATTTTCTGTAATTAAAGAAACTGCAAAACGTTTCAAAGAAAATCAAATCATTACCGTTACTGCAACTGCTAAAGATAGAGAACTTTCTGATTCAAAATCATACATTACCATCAATGGCAATGATTCTATCTGGTCAAACAAATGGAATGCTGCAGGAAAAGAAATCACTTGGGACATGATTCATTATGATGTTCAATTAATTGGCGGAATTGTGCTTCACGAAGGAAAAATTGCCGAAATGCAAACAGGTGAGGGTAAAACTTTGGTAGCAACTCTACCACTATATCTAAACGCCTTGACCGGAAACGGTGTACATTTAGTAACCGTAAATGACTATTTAGCAAAACGTGATAGCACTTGGAAAGCGCCGCTTTTTGAGTTCCATGGGATGACGGTGGAATGTATTGACAATTACCAACCAAACTCCGAAGGTCGAAAAAAAGCCTATGATGCTGATATTACTTATGGAACTAATAATGAATTTGGTTTTGACTATTTGAGAGATAATATGGCGAACGCGCCAGAAGATTTGGTTCAAAGAAAACACAACTATGCAATTGTCGACGAGGTTGATTCAGTTTTGATTGACGATGCGCGTACTCCATTAATCATTTCGGGTCCAGTTCCACAAGGTGATCGACACGAATTTACAGAACTAAAACCAAAAATCGATAATCTTGTTGCTTTGCAACGTCAATTGTCAAATGGATTTCTAACCGAAGCAAAACGTCTAATCAAAGAAGGAAATACTAAAGATGGTGGTTTCAATTTATTACGTGCCTATAGAAGTTTACCGAAAAATAAAGCATTAATCAAATTTTTGAGTGAGGAAGGAATTAAACAATTACTTCAAAAAACCGAAAATCAATACATGCAAGACAACAATCGCGAAATGCCAAAAGTCGATGAGGCTTTATATTTTGTGATTGAAGAAAAGAACAATCAAGTTGAATTGTCCGATAATGGAGTAAAATATTTATCATCTGATGCTGCAGATACTAACTTTTTCTTACTTCCAGACATTGGAACTGAAATTGCTCGTATCGAAAAAATGAAACTCGAAAAAGATGCTGAAGCCGAAGAAAAAGAAAAACTCTTTCAGGATTTTAGCATTAAATCAGAGCGTATCCACACGCTAACGCAACTTCTGAAAGCCTACACACTTTTCGAAAAAGATGTTGAATATGTTATCATGGATAATAAAATAATGATTGTCGATGAGCAAACGGGTCGTATCATGGACGGACGCCGGTATTCTGATGGATTACACCAAGCTATAGAGGCCAAAGAAAACGTAACAATTGAGGCTGCAACACAAACTTTTGCGACAGTAACGTTACAAAACTATTTCAGAATGTACAGCAAATTAGCTGGAATGACAGGAACAGCTGTTACCGAAGCTGGAGAACTTTGGGAAATTTACAAATTAGATGTTGTGGAAATTCCAACCAACAGAGGAATGTCTCGTCATGATAAAGAAGATTTAATTTACAAAACAACTCGCGAAAAATTCAATGCTGTAATCGAAGATGTATCACAACTTTCTGCAGCAGGGAGACCAGTACTAATCGGAACAACATCTGTAGAAATATCCGAACTATTGAGCCGAATGCTAAAAATGAGAGGCGTAACGCATAATGTTTTGAATGCAAAAATGCACAAACAAGAAGCACAAATTGTTGAAGAAGCAGGAAAATCTGGTGTAGTAACCATTGCAACAAACATGGCGGGTCGTGGAACAGACATCAAACTCTCTCCAGAAGTGAAGGCAGCTGGAGGATTGGCAATTGTGGGAACAGAGCGTCATGATTCACGTCGTGTTGACAGACAACTTCGTGGTCGTGCAGGACGACAAGGTGATGTTGGAAGTTCGCAATTCTATGTTTCGTTAGAAGATAATCTAATGCGTCTTTTTGGATCAGAAAGAGTAGCAAAAGTAATGGACAGAATGGGTTTAAAAGAAGGAGAAGTAATTCAACATTCCTTGATGACAAAATCTATCGAACGTGCTCAGAAAAAAGTCGAAGAAAACAATTTTGGAACTCGAAAAAGACTTTTAGAGTATGATGATGTTATGAACGCACAAAGAGAAGTAATATACAAACGAAGAGGTCACGCTTTGCATGGAGAACGTTTGAAACTTGATATCGCTAACATGATGTATGATACTTGCGAAAATATTGTATCAAATAACAAAGTAGGAAACGATTTCAAAAACTTCGAGTTCGAATT